>URHJ01000001.1 GCA_900547465.1 uncultured Mycoplasmatota bacterium
GAATATTAAATTAGTAGAAAAAGTAAAAAGTAATGCAGATATTAGCAATAACAAAGTTCCTAATTTTATTGAATATAAATTTCCTATTTTATTTATAATCTTATGTGACAACAAATAAAACACTAGTGCTACTAAAACACCAATTGTCGTCATAAAATTAATTTCAGAGGTAGTTAACCCCTTAACAGTTGTTAAAAATAATGTGTTAACCTCAATAAAAAAAATTAAATCTGATGAAAGTCCATAAAAAATTGGATAAATTTTATTACTAAGTTTAATACTTTTTTCTTTTGAGTTATCCATTTAATACACATTCCTTACTATTAATCATTTTTTAAGTATTTTCTTATAATTTATTGATAAAATAGGTAAATAATTTATCAGTATTTTCATCATTTAATAATTCTGGATGCCACTGAACACCCAAAAAAAATGTTTTTCTTTTATCTTCAACTGCTTCAATTACTTTGTCATCACTACGAGCAGATATACATAATTTAGTATTTGGAATGCAAAAAGAATGAAGAGAATTTATTTCTATATTTTCTTTACCTATTATTCTATAAAGCAATGTGTCTTTATCAATATTTATAGAATGAGAATAATTGCTTCCATTTTGATGATTACTAACTGGTATAATATTATGATTATTAAAAGCCATACTTATAAGTTGCATTCCTAAACATATTCCCAAAGTCGGCTTATCTATATCATATAGATATTTTACTATTTTATCATCTAATTCATGACTAACTTTTCCACCAGGTAGTATGATACCATCACATTTATCAATTAAAGTAGTATCAATTTTTTCATTATTTTCAAAATCAAATGGTATGCACATTATTGAAACATTATAGTTTTTTAGTTTTTCAATTAGATAGCTCCTAACTCCATATACTATTCCACCATTTTTTATTTCGTAATCTCTTAAAATTATTCCAATTGTTTTCATATTACCACTACATTTCTCAAAAATTTAAAGACAAATTAAAATTAATTATTATTTTCTACTAAATAAGCTATAAATATTATACCATAATTTTTTATACTTTGCTTATTATATAGAATTTAAAAGGACAAGCCCTTTTACACACGCTAATTGATATGCCAATTTGCAAGTGTGTTTCTAAAATGACAAAAGATAGCAGATTTTTATTTCTGATATCTTTTACATTTTAATCTCAAACTATAAGTTCGAGTATCAATCAAATCTGGTGCCGACGACGTAGAAATCTGCAACTTTTTTTCGACAATAACGATTCATATGAATCAATCTATATAAATTATAACAAATCATACTAGCATGAGCAATAAGTTTATTTTAATTAATAAAAAATGGTATATTCCTATACCTTCTTTATTTTTTTATTTGGAAGTAGTTTTTTAACCGGTCCTTCTTCATTTTCAATAACTCCAGATTTGAGCAGCTTTTGATATGATTCTAATTGTTTTATAATATATTCTTCAGTCAATTCTGAATCTACTTCAACTTGAGGACATATTCCTATTTTTAATTCACCATTTTTTAATTTTTCAATAAATTGATTCATAAATGTGGGAGAACTAACAATACCAATATGATAATTATTCTTTTTACAAATATTTCCATCTTTTAATTGTAATCCTAAACAGTTCAAAGCATTTTCCTTTTGCATTGCAACTAAAACTTGTGTCGACAAACAACCAATATATTTTGATTTTGCCCTATCTATATCTAAATTGGGATATAAAACATAATACACTTCCCCATTTTTACCTTCACTAAGATAGTAAATACATGGATCATCATCATGCCATACGGTAGAATATAAATCCATTGCATCTGTATTTTCTAAATTCTTCTCAATAGTTTTATAATAATCATCTAAATCATTTTTTAATACCATTTTTTTACCAGCAAATAAATATGAATATAGTAATCCTAAACAATATGCATCTTCACTAAATATTTTTGCCATAGTTAACCCTCCTAACAATTTACTTGTTATTATAACAACTTACTTATATTATACCAACTTTTTTTCACGTTTTAGAATTAATAAAAAATACAGTTAATAAAAATACTTTTTTTGCTTTTTAGTAGAAAAAAACTAATATTTCTGTTAGTTATCTATTACTATCGAAACTTTAAAAGTTCGAGTTTCCTATCAATCTGGTGGAGCTGAGGAGAATCGAACTCCTGTCCGAAAATATAGCTACGTAAACTTCTACAAGTTTAGTTAACTAATTATATTTCATATACTATCCAAGTAATTAACGACCAAGATAATATACTAGTCTAATAAATTCTTTCTATTTTCTAGACAAAAAATAGATATAACCTATAATAATAAACCTTCAATTATTCCCTAGGTAAAGAATAAAAGAAAGCGCAGACCTTTATACTAGGCAAAAGCTAATGTTTGAGATCCCCCAAACATATTAGCTACTGCATTTTTTAATTTGTTTGCATTTATTGCTTTTTGTTCGTAACGTGAACCTTCGACTTGCCATCTACGCTCTAATATTCCCGTCGAAACCAAGTCAGCCCCATACGCACATTATAACATAAAACCAGAAAAATATATATACTTTTTAATATCCATTTTTTAACATTTTATCAACACTACGTTTTATATCTCTTTCTTTTATAACTTCACGTTTATCATAGTTTTTCTTACCTCGTGCAACAGCAAGCTCTACCTTTAAAATATTATTTTTAAAATATAACTTAACAGGTACAAGCGTAAGTCCTTGTTGATTAATCATTTCTTCTATTTTATAAATTTGCTTTTTATGTAACAACAATTTTCTAGTTCTAACCTCATCATGATTAAAAATATTTCCCTCTTTATATGGAGCAACATACATATTAAGTAAATAAACTTCATGATTTTTAACGATACCATAACAATCTTTAATACTACATCCACCATTTCTAATTGATTTTATTTCAGTACCAGTTAACTCTATACCAGCTTCCATAACTTCTTCAAAAAAGTAGTCATGCCTAGCTTTTCTATTTAAAATTTCCATATTAACACCACCAAGTTATAATTTAATCATTCTCCAATTTCCTAACTACTTGAAAATCAATTATTTTCTCCTCTTTACTTGCTCGTACAACTTTGACAATAATTCTTTCACCAATTGTATACTTAACATGACTACGTTCACCAGTTAAAGTCATTCTTTCTTCATCATAATGGAAGAAATCATTCATATCTCTAATTGGAACCAATCCCTCAATCAAATTATCTAACTCAACAAACATACCAAAACTAGTAACAGAAGAAATCATACCCTCATACTCTTCACCAATATGTCCTTCCATATACTCGGCCATTTTCATATCTTCTACTTCTCTTTCACAATCTATTGAAGCTCTTTCACAAGCAGAAGAATGATCAGCAACATAAACCAATTTTTCTTCCCAATGTTTTAATGTTGCATTATCTAATTTTTTATCAAACAAATAAGTACGTAATAAACGATGAACAGTTGTATCAGGATAACGTCTTATAGGAGAAGTAAAATGTGTATAACACTTACTAGCTAAACCATAATGTCCTAAATTTTCAGGTTTATATACAGCCTTTTGCATACTTCTTAATAATAATGTTGATAAAATCTTATATTCTTTCTTATCAGATAAATATTTAATTAATTTTTGCATTGATTTTGGTTTAAAATCTTTAATATCCCCAGGAATTTGATAACCCAATGTACCTATAAAAGATAAATAACTTCTTATTTTTTCTTCTTTAGGTATTTCATGCACACGATAAATAAAAGGTAAATTCATAAAATAAACATGAGTCGCAACACATTCATTGGCTGCTATCATAAAGTCTTCAATTAACATCTCACCCTTACCACGATCACGCAATACAACATCAGTAGGAACACAATTCTCATCAACTAAAATCTTAGCTTCATCAACATCAAAATCAATATATCCTCTATTTTCTTTCATTTTTCTTAAAATACAGGCAAATTCTTCCATAGTACGTAATGTATCAGCAAATTCTTCATAACCCTCTGGTACAACATTTTTCTCTAAAATACTATTAACGTTTTTATAAGTCATTTGTTTTCTAGAACGAATCACACTAGGGAAAATATCATAATCAACTTGTTTACCATTAGTATCAAATTCCATAACACAAGAAATAGCAAGTCTATCAACATTAGGATTTAAGGAACATATACCATTTGATAATTCATGAGGTAACATCGGAATAACACGATCAACTAAATAAACACTAGTCCCTCTATCCATTGCTGAAACATCTAAAGGACTTCCCTCTTTTACATAATAAGAAACATCAGCAATATGAACACCTAATTTATAATGTCCATTCCTCATTTTTTCAATTGAAATTGCATCATCTATATCTCTAGTATCATCACCATCAATAGTAAATATCATCTCATCACGTAAATCTTTTCTTCCTACTAAGTCCTCTTCTAAAACAGACATTGGTAATTCTTTAACTTCTTCCTTAACTTCATCTGGAAAATCAATATCAATATTATATTTATGAACTATAGATAAAATATCAACACCAGGATCATTTTTATGACCAATAATTTCAACAACCCTACCTTGATATTTTAAATTATTATTAAGTCTTTTTACTAATTCAACAACTACTTTATGTCCATCAACAGCATTTAATGAATCAGCAGGATCAACTTCTATATTTAGTTTTATCTTTTTATCATCTAAAGTAATATGTCCTTTTCCCTTAACAAAATTAATTTCTCCAACATAACGTTTAACAGGCCTTTTAACAACTTTCAAAACTCTACCTTCAAGTCTATCAAGTTTCATTTTACTAGTAATTTCTACTAACACAATGTCATCATGTATAGCACCATTCATATTTTCAGCACTAACATAAACATCTTCATCAAGATTATTTACTTCAACAAATCCAAATCCTTTTTTATTTACTCTCATAAGTCCTTTTCTTAAATGACTATTTTCAAGTAACATATATTTATCTTTATTAGAATGATAGACTAACACTTCTTCTTCTAAACTACGCAAAACATCTCCAAGCATTTTAGTATCATCAATAGTATTAATCCCTAACTTATCTTGAATTTCATAAATAGATAGAGCTTTATCACTTTTTTGTAATAACTCTAAAACATCTTCTCTCATATTTTCACCTTCATTATCCTATATCTCTATTATATAAAAAAAAAGACTAAATTCCTAGTCTTTTAATCAATAAATGTTGCTACCAAAGAAATAATAAAAAAAGTTAATCCAAGCACCATTGTAATTCTACTAATTACAAGTTCAGAACCTCTCTCTTTACGTTTTGTAAATAAATCAGAACTTCCCCCACTAAGAATTTGAGCTGCAGATTCTGCTTTACCACTTTGTAAAAGTACTAAAATAATTATTAAAATTGAAACTATTAATAAAGCAATCTCCATAATATGCCTCCTCTTAAATCTAGTAATACTCTATCATAAATAAAAGAAAAAATCAACAAAAAATAAGTCTATACATCAAATTATAGACTTATTAAAATTTTAATATTAAAGTTCTTCTTCAATTCTCATTAATTGATTATATTTACAAATTCTATCTGTTCTAGACATTGATCCAGTCTTAATTTGTCCTAAATCTAATCCAACAGCTAAATCAGCAATTGTTGTATCTTCTGTTTCACCACTTCTGTGTGAAATTACAGTAGCATAATTATGACTTCTAGCAAGTTCAATTGTTTCTAATGTTTCTGTAATAGTACCGATTTGATTAACTTTCAATAAAATCGCATTACCTGCCTCATGATCAATTCCCATTTGTAGACAAGCCTTATTAGTAACAAATAGATCATCACCAACTAATTGAATCTTATCACCAATTCTCTTAGTAACTAAATTAAATCCATCCCAATCATTTTCATCTACTGCATCTTCAATAGAAATAATTGGATATTTACTTACTAATTCTTCATAATATTCAATTAATTCTTCAGTAGTAAGACTTCTTCCTTCACCTACTAATTCATATTTTCCATCTTTATAGAATTCTGATGCAGCAACATCTATTGCCATACATACATCTTTACCAGGTTCATAACCAGCTTTTTTTATAGCTTCCATAATCAATTCAAAGCCTTCACTATTTGATTCTAAATCAGGAGCAAATCCACCTTCATCACCAACACTAGTAACTAGTCCTTTAGATTTTAAAACACTCTTCAAATTATGGAATACTTCAGCTCCAATTCTTACTCTTTCGTGAATTGTATCAGCCATTGGAATAATCATATATTCTTGGAAATCAAGCTTGTTATCAGCATGAGCTCCACCATTGATAATGTTCATCATTGGTCTTGGTAGAGACATCTTACCATTTCCAAATTTTTCACAAACATATTTATAAAGTGGTTTTCCTTCTTCATTAGCACTAGCTTTCATTGCAGCCATACTAATACCTAAAATAGCATTAGCACCAAACTTAGATTTTGTAGGAGTACCATCTAAGTTAATCATTGCATAATCAAGTTCTTTTTGATTAGAAGCGTCCATTCCAATTACTAAGTCTCTTAAAGGTCCATTAACGTTCTCAACTGCCTTTAAAACACCTTTTCCCATAAAGCGAGTTCCGCCATCTCTTAATTCTAGTGCTTCTCTTTCTCCAGTTGAAGCTCCACTTGGAACAGCTGCTCTACCCATTACTCCATTTTCTAAGATAACATCTACTTCTACTGTAGGATTACCTCTTGAATCTAATATTTCACGTCCTATAACATTTTTAATTTTCATAAACATTTCTCCTTTTTCCAATTAATTAATATATTTTTAGTCAGCAACACTACTTACTTTTTAAACTATTTTTGAGCCATACTTTTTACAAGAATCTTTCCAACTCTTTCTCTATTTTGCAACTTGCTTTTATTTTCGTTTTTATAACAAGTAAAATCAGCACCGCTATCAATAATAGACATTAAGAAACCATCTTCATTTGTTTTTACAACTTTACTATAATCATAAAAAGGTCCCTCAACAATAACTGTCTTATCCAATAACTGCATTTTCAATATATCACATGTCATTTCTAATTTTTCTAAAGAATCATCTATCCTGTTATGCTCATTATTCTCATTAGAATCACAAACAAGACAATACATTACACGGTCAATACCAAGTAAAGATGCTTCATATAACTGTCTTTGATATTCTGCAACAACGCCATCTCCTTCTTTAATAACCAAAAACAAAGTATCATGTGCATTATCGTTATTAGTCATCTTCTTCACTCTCCTTCATGCCTTTTACATATTGCTTAAATTCTGCTCCACGGATTTCACACTCTTTGTATTGATCCCATGACGCTGAAGCAGGACTCAATAATACTATACCACCATTTTTGGTAATTTCAACACATTTTTTGAATCCTTCTTCTAACTTTTCATATACATATGTTGGAATATGTAAACTATCTCCAAATTCCTTTACTCTCTCACGGCATTGCCCTATTGCCACTATATTTTTAACATGTGTCATATAAGGAGTTAAATCTTCAAACACTTGTCCTCTTTCTAGTCCCCCTAAAATTAAAGTTGTATCTTTATCAAAAGAAGATAAAGCGATTTGAGTACATTTTATATTAGTCGCTTCTGTATCATTATAATAACGAACACCATCAACTGTATCAACATATTCTAGACGATGTTCAACTCCTGTAAAGGTAGTCAAAACATCACATATTGCTTTGTTAGAAACCCCCATTTCCTTACATACCATAATTGCTGCTAAACAATTTTCTACATTATGTATACCTGGAAGTTTAATTAAATCTCTATCAATTATTTTTTCATCATAATAGTAAATAACACCATCTTTTAAATAACAACCATTAATTTCATTCTTACTTGAAAAATACTTAGTTTTAGATGATATGTTACGTAACTCATTCATAACATCTTCATTTTCAATATTAAGAATCGCAACATCATTCTTATCTTGATTATAAAACATTCTAGCTTTAACTTCCTTGTAGTGTTCAAAAGTTTTTAAAAAATCAATATGTGCTGGACTAATATTAGTAAATACTCCAATATGAGGTTTAAACTTATGAAAATTTTCACCTTGTTGACAAGAAACCTCCATAACAATAATGTCATCTTTTTTTAATTTATCTAAAATACTACATAAAGGATATCCTATATTACCAGCTAAATGAACTCTATCTCCATAAGCTTCCTTCATAATTTTATAGGTAAGCGTAGTTGTAGTAGTTTTACCATTAGTACCAGTTATACCAATTAAAGTAACATCTTTTGGAAGTAACAAATAAGACATTTCAACTTCATTAATAACCTCAATTCCTAACCTTTTCGCAGCTAAAACATATTTATGATCAATAGGAACTCCTGGATTCTTAATTAAATAATCAAAACTTTTATCAAGTAAATCATCTGGATGACTACCAAAAATAAGTTCTACACCTAAATCTTTTAGCTCCTGTACTTGATTAGATTCCTGTTTCTCTTCGCTTCCCCCATCATTTAAAATAACTTCATTACCACGTTTTTTTAAATATTTCGCAGCTTGATATCCACTACGTGCCATCCCAAGTATTAAAATTTTTTTGTTTTTAAACATAATATCACCCATTATCATTATACTATAAATATCAGGTTTTAGGATATTTTTTATTGTCATAATTGAAACAAAAATATAGATATGCTATAATAATATAAGAAAATGTAAGGAGAAATCAGAATGAAAGTAATTACAATCGAACCAGAACAATTTGATAGCTATGCTAAAAAACACAAATATAGAAATTACTACCAAACATCAACATATGGAAACCTCATGAAACAATTCAATTATGAAGTTATCTACATAGGAATTAATAATGATGAAGATAGATTAATTGGCGCAAGCTTATTATTAGTAGAAAACTCAGTAATGAAAACTAAAATTGCATATGCACCTAGAGGTATTCTATTTGACTTTACAGACTCTGAGAAGTTAGAACAACTAACAGAAGCTTTAAAAAGAGATTTATCAAAACTTGGAATAGCATTATTAACAATGGATCCTGCCATACCAATAACAATCAGAGATAACAAGGGAAATATTGTAAATATAAATAATGAAGCTAAAATTGTTATGGAAAACCTAAAAAACACAGGATTTACTTACAAGGGACAAAATCTATACTTTGAAAATAAAAAACCAAGATGGGAAGCATTAACAGTTCTTCAGAAAGACATTAGAGAAATTTATAAATCATTTGATAAAAGAACTAGAAATAAAATTAACAAAGCTTTAAGATCAGGTATTGAAATATATAGAGATGATAAAAAAGACTTAACAGTCTTATATGACTTTATAAAAAGAAAAGAAAAGAAACCATTCAAATATTACCAAGAATTAGTTAAAGCATATGGAAATAATGCAGATATATTCTATGCAAAATTAAATACAGAACAATTCGTTATAAATTGCAAAAAACTATACGAAGATGAAGTAGAAAAAAATGAAAATATCGCAGCTAAATTCCAACAGCTTGCAAAACAATCAGGAGATCGTAGAGAAATATTTGATAAAAAAGTTCAATCTGATAAACTACTAAATATATACAAAAGCAATTTAATATTTGCTACTAATGTTCTAAAAGAAAACCCAGATGGTCTAATCATAGCTGGTGGATTGAACATCGTTTATGATAATGCAGCATATTTAGTAATTGAAGGATTTGATCCAAAGTATAGAAGTCTAAATGCAAACTATCTTTTAAAATGGAGAATGGTCTCAGATTACACAAATGAGAAGTTAAAATACTTCAATTTAAACGGAATTTCAGGAAATTTTGATAAGAAAAACAAGTATGCCGGATTAAATGAAATGAAGTTAGGATACAATTCAGTTGTAACCGAATATATTGGTGAATATGATATAGTAATTAATAATTTCAAATATAATTTATATAAAAACTTTTCAAAAAAATAAGAGTTCAAATAAGAGCTCTTATTTTTATGCAACAAAAAAACCGATTTCTCGGTTTTTTATTATATCATTATTCAACGATTTCAGAAACTGAACCTGCACCAACAGTACGTCCACCCTCACGAATAGAGAACTTAGTTCCTTGTTCAAGAGCGATTGAATGGATTAATTCAACTTCCATATTAACGTTATCTCCTGGCATAACCATTTCAACACCTTCAGGTAATGTAATAACACCTGTAACGTCTGTAGTTCTGAAATAGAATTGAGGACGATAGTTGTTGAAGAATGGTGTATGACGTCCACCTTCTTCTTTGCTTAATACATAAACTGCAGCTTTGAATTTATGATGAGGTGTAACAGATCCTGGTTTAGCAAGAACTTGTCCACGTTCAACATCTTCACGAGAAATACCACGTAATAATACACCAGCATTGTCTCCTGCTTCAGCATAGTCTAATTGTTTACGGAACATTTCAATTCCAGTAACAACAGTTTTTTGAGTATCTTTAATACCAACGATTTCAACTTCATCATTAAGATTTAATTTACCACGTTCAACACGTCCTGTAACAACAGTACCACGTCCTGTAATGGTAAATACATCTTCAATACTCATTAAGAATGGCTTATCATTATCTCTTTCAGGAGTTGGAATCCATTCATCAACTGTATCCATTAATTCTTCAATCTTAGCTACATATTCAGGATCTCCTTCAAGAGCTTTTAATGCAGAACCACGGATAATTGGAGTATTGTCTCCATCGAAATCATATTCATTTAAGATTTCACGAATTTCCATTTCTACTAAATCTAATAATTCTGGATCGTCTACCATATCACATTTATTCATGAATACAACCATTTTAGGTACTCCAACTTGACGAGCAAGTAAGATATGTTCACGAGTTTGAGCCATAACACCATCAGTAGCAGCTATAACTAAGATAGCTCCATCCATTTGAGCAGCACCAGTAATCATATTTTTAACATAGTCAGCATGTCCTGGGCAGTCTACGTGTGCATAATGTCTCTTTTCAGTACTATACTCAATGTGAGCAGTATTGATTGTGATACCACGTTCTCTTTCTTCAGGTGCTTTATCAATATTATCAAAAGCAACTTCTTCATTACCATACTTACCAGCTAAAACTTTAGAAATAGCAGCAGTAAGTGTAGTTTTACCATGATCTACGTGTCCAATTGTACCAATGTTAACATGTGGTTTTGAACGATCAAATTTTTGTTTTGCCATATTTATTTTCCTCCTTTTTCATTTACAAAATCTATTTTATCTAATAATTGAAGTTTTTTCAACTATTTCGATACATTTTTATTAATTTCCACTCTTTTTAATGATTTCTTCACTAATATTTTTAGGAACTTCCTCATAATGATCAAAAATCATAATGAATGTAGCTCTACCTTGTGTATTAGAACGAAGATTAGTAGCATAACCAAACATTTCTGAAAGTGGAACCATTGCACTTAATTTAATTGCATTTCCTTGTGATTCTTGACCAAGTGGTTTACCACGACGAGCAGTTAAGTCACCCATAACATTACCAAAGTAATCTTCTGGAGTAGTAACATCAACTTTCATTATTGGTTCAAGAAGTACAGGATTACATTTATTCTTAGCTTCTTTTAACGCAAAGCTAGCTGCAATTTTAAATGCCATTTCATTAGAGTCTACATCATGGTAAGAACCATCAAATAATGTAGCTTTAACATCGATCATAGGATATCCTGCAAGTACACCTGTTTGTAAAGCTTCTTGTAATCCCTTATCAACAACTGGTATATATTCACGAGGAACAACACCACCAACGATTTGATCAACAAATTCGTATCCTTTATCTGGATTTGGTTCAAATTTAATCCATACGTGTCCATATTGTCCACGACCACCTGATTGCTTAATATATTTACCTTCACAATCAGCAGTTTGTTTAATAGTTTCACGATATGCAACTTGTGGAGCCCCAACATTAGCTTCAACATTGAATTCACGTTTCATACGATCAACTAATACATCAAGATGTAATTCACCCATACCAGCGATAACAGTTTGACCTGTTTCATGATCTGTATGAACTTTGAATGTTGGATCTTCTTCAGCAAGTTTTTGTAATGCAAGTGCCATTTTATCTTGATCAGCTTTAGATTTAGGTTCAACAGCTAATTGAATAACTGGTTCAGGAACAACTAAACTTTCAAGAATAACTGGTTTCTTTTCATCACATAAAGTATCTCCTGTAGTTGTATTCTTAAGACCAACTGCAGCAGCAATATCTCCTGTATAAACATCAGATATTTCCTTACGTGTATTAGCATGCATTTGTAAAATACGACCAATTCTTTCTTTAGTATCTTTAGTAGAGTTTAATACATAACTACCACTAGATAAATGTCCAGAATATACACGGAAGAATGTTAAACGTCCAACAAATGGATCTGTCATAACTTTAAATGCTAATGCACTAAATGGTTCGTCATCTTTAGGATGTCTTACACATTCATTACCATCTAAATCAGTACCTTTAATTGATGGAATATCAAGTGGACTTGGTAAGTAATCAATTACTGCATCAAGAAGTAATTTAATACCCATATTTCCTAAAGCAGTACCACACATAACAGGGAAGAATTCTGCTTTTAATACTCCTGTACGAATAGCTTTTTTGATCATATCATTTGTAACTTCTCCACCATCAAGGTAAATCATCATCATTTCATCATCAAATTCAGCTACTGCTTCAATTAATTCAGCACGTTTTTCTTCAGCTATATCACGTAAATCAGCTGGAATTTCAATTTCTTCAGCATTTTCATCTTGTTTACCATCATAATGATAAGCTTTCATAGTAACTAAATCAATAACTCCATTGAATTCTGATTCAGCACCAATAGGCCATTCGATTGGTTTAGCATTAACACCTAAACGTTCATCGATAGTCTTTAAACTATATTCAAAGTTAGCACCCATTTTATCCATTTTATTTGCAAAAATAATACGAGGAACTTTGAATTCAGAAGCTTGTCTCCAAACTGTTTCAGTTTGAGGTTCAACTCCAGCTTGAGCATCAATTAATGCTACAGAACCATCAAGTACACGAAGACTACGACTAACTTCAATAGTGAAGTCAACATGTCCTGGTGTATCGATAATATTTAAACGGTATCCCTTCCAATGAGCAGTAGTTGCTGCTGAAGTAATAGTGATACCACGTTCTTGTTCTTGTGCCATCCAGTCCATTTGGCTTTCACCATCATGAGTTTCACCAATCTTATGAGTGACACCAGTATGAAATAACACACGCTCAGTTGTTGTAGTCTTACCTGCATCAATATGAGCCATGATTCCAATATTTCTTGTCTTTTCTAAAGACGTATCTCTTGCCATATTTTATTTCCTTTCTACCATCTATAATGAGCGAAAGCCTTGTTAGCCTCAGCCATTCTATGGGTATCTTCACGTTTTTTAACTGCTGCACCTGTACCATTTGATGCATCAATAATTTCATTAGCTAAATTTTCAGCCATTCCTTTTCCACCACGTTCACGAGAATACTTTACTAACCATCTTAAAGCTAGTGCTTGACTTCTTGCAGGTGAAACTTCAATAGGCACTTGATAGTTAGAACCACCAACACGACGAGATTTAACTTCTAAAGCTGGTTTAATATTTTCCATTGCTTGAGTAAATACTTCAAGTGGATCTTTACTAGTTTTAGTCTTAACTTGATCAAATGCTTCATATACTATAGTTTGAGCTGTTCCCTTTTTACCATCAAGCATAATAGTATTAACTAACTTAGTAACTACTTTAGACTTATATATAGGATCTGGTAGAACATCTCTTTTTACTGCACGTCTCTTACGCATTTAAATTTCCTCCCTTCAAATTTTATTTCTTAGGTTTTTTAGCACCGTATTTACTACGTCCTTGTTTACGATCTTTAACACCAGCAGTATCTAGAGTTCCACGAACTACATGATAACGTACACCGATCAAATCCTTAACACGTCCTCCACGGATTAAAACAACACTATGTTCTTGCAAATTGTGTCCAATACCAGGAATATAAGTATCTACTTCTTTTCCATTAGATAAACGAACACGAGCATACTTACGTAATGCAGAGTTTGGTTTCTTAGGTGTTTTAGTACCAACACGAGTACATACACCACGTTTTTGAGGTGAAGCTGTACTAGTAGTTTTCTTTCTAATAGTATTGATTCCAACACCAAGAACTGGAGCCTTACTCTTTCTTACCTTTTTGCCACGTTTATTATGAACTAATTGGTTGATTGTAGGCATAAAATCAATCTCCTTTCTTTACACATATCCAGGTGTATCATTTTACCCTTTAAATAAAACTTTGCCACAAGCAAAGCCAATTTAATCAGCATAGTTAATATAACACTATATTATTCTATTGTCAATCATTTTATGAAAAGAAAACCCAATTCTTAATGAATTGAGTTTATCTATTATTCCATAAATTGATCTTCTAACTTATCCAAAGGTTCTTCATCAACAAATTCTTTTTCAAGATCATAAGACACATTACGATACATCTTACTACCTGTACCAGCAGGAATAAGCTTACCAATAATTACATTTTCTTTTAATCCTTCTAAATTATCAACTTTACCTTTGATAGCAGCATCAGTAAGAATACGTGTAGTTTCTTGGAATGATGCAGCTGATAAGAATGAATCTGTTTCAAGTGATGCTTTAGTAATACCAAGTAATACAGGTTTACCAAGAGCAGGTTTCTTACCTTTTATAATAGCTTCCTTATTACCATCAGTAAATTCACGGAAGTTAACTAATGAACCAGGTAAGAACTTAGTATCACCAGATTCAACAATTCTAATCTTAGAAATCATTCTACGAGCTATTACTTCAACGTGTTTATCAGAAATATCAACACCTTGAGAACGATAAGTATTTTGTACTTCTTTCAAGATATATTCTTGAGTTGTAATTGGATCAGTAACAGCTAATAATTCCTTAGGACTAATAGCACCTTCAGTAAGTCTATCTCCACATACAACTTCAGCACCTTTATCTATACACAATTTAGCACCATAGTTAGAAACGTGTTCTTTAGATTCTAACTTATTAGTAATTGTGATTTTATATTTACCATGATCTTCCTTAATGTTAGTAACTTTACCATCAATTTCAGCAATAGTAGATTTACCTTTTGGATTACGAGCTTCAAATAACTCTTGTACACGTGGAAGACCTTGAGTAATATCAGCATCTCCACCATGAGCAACTCCACCTGAATGGAATGTACGCATTGTAAGCTGAGTACCAGGTTCACCAATTGATTGAGCAGCCATAACACCAACAGCTTCACCAATTTCAACTAAGTTACCTGTAGCTAAGTTACGTCCATAACATTTTTGACATAAACCATTAGCAGTACCACAAGTTAAAATTGTACGTATTTCAACCTCTTCTATTCCTGCATCAATAATTTTATCAGCAATAGATTCAGTAATCATATCTAAACGCTCAACAAGAACTTTTTTAGTTTTAGGATCCACAACTTTCTTATTAGCAAAACGTCCTACAATTCTATCTCTTAAAGATTCAATAACAGCACCTGTTTTTTCGTTTATAAATGCACGAACAACAACACCTTGATCTGTGCCACAATCTTCTTCTTTAATAATCATATCTTGAGCAACGTCTACTAAACGACGTGTTAAGTATCCTGAATCAGCTGTCTTCAATGCTGTATCTGCACTACCCTTACGAGCACCATGTGTAGATAAGAAGAATTCAGCAACTGAAAGTCCCTCAAAGAAGTTTGAAAGAATAGGAATTTCAACAGGAGTACCATCTGGCTTAGCCATGATACCACGCATACCAGCAACTTGTGTAAAGTTAGAGATATTACCACGAGCCTTAGAATTCATCATAAGGAAGATTGGATTATCAATATCAGTTTGAGAAATTTCCTCAAGTTCTGCTTTAACTTTATCTGTTGCTCCATTCCATGTATCAATAACTTTAGTAAATCTTTCTTCTTCAGTTATTAAACCACGTTTATATTGTTTATTAATTTTATCAACAATTTTGCGAGCATCTTCAACAATTTCAGGTTTCTTTTGACTTGTTTCAATATCACTCATACTAACAGTTATACCAGCAATAGTAGAATAATAGAAACCTAAATCTTTTAATTTATCAAGCATTTCAGATGTTTCAGTAGTTTTGTAACGCTTAAATACTTGAGCAATTATTTTTTCCAAAGTACCCTTAGCAAAAGGCTTAACTATTGGCATTTCTGCAATAGCTTCTCTAATATTAGTACCCTTATCAAGGAAATACTTATTAGGAGTAATACTTTGAATATTAGTATCGGTAGGTTCATTTACATATGCAAATGAATCAGGTAAAATTTCATTGAATTTTAACTTACCTACAGTAGTAACTAAATATTTACCCTTTTGTTCATCTGTAAATAATTTATGTCTAAAAGAATCAACAGGAAGAGCAATACGAGTATGTAAAGTTATTTCCTTACGTTCATAAGCCATTAATGCTTCGTTTTCATTCTTAAATACTCTACCTTCACCATCTTCTGAAGCTTTTTCCATAGTAATGTAATAATTACCCAAAACCATATCTTGAGATGGAGTAACAATTGGATCTCCACTCTTTGGATGAAGAATATTATTAGAGCCAAGCATTAATAATCTAGCTTCAGCTTGAGCTTCTTCAGAAAGAGGTACGTGTACAGCCATTTGGTCACCATCGAAGTCAGCATTGAAAGCTGGACAAACAAGTGGATGTAATCTAATAGCTTTACCACCAACTAAGATTGGTTCAAATGCTTGAATACCTAATCTATGTAATGTAGGAGCACGGTTAAGTAAAACTGGATGTTCCTTAATTACTTCTTCTACAATATCCCAAACAACAGGATCTTGATTTTCAATTAATCTCTTAGCTGCTTTAATATTATGAGCTATATCTTTACTAACTAAACCATGAATAACATGAGGTTTAAATAACTCAAGTGCCATTTCTTTTGGAATACCACATTGATACATCTTTAATGATGGACCAACAACGATAACTGAACGACCAGAATAATCAACACGTTTACCTAGTAAGTTTTGACGGAAACGACCTTGTTTACCCTTTAACATACTAGAAAGTGACTTAAGAGGACGATTTCCAGCACCAGTAACACTTCTTCCACGACGTCCATTATCAAATAAGGCATCAACTGCTTCTTGTAACATACGTTTTTCATTTTGAATAATGATACCAGGAGCACCTAAATCAATAAGTTTTTTCAAACGATTATTACGATTAATCACTCTTCTATATAAATCATTCAAGTCAGAAGTAGCAAATCTACCTCCATCTAATTGAATCATAGGACGAAGTTCAGGTGGAATAACTGGTATAGCATCTAAAATCATCCATTCTGGTTTATTTCCAGATTTATAGAAAGCATCTAATACATCAAGTCTCTTTAAAAGTCTAGTACGTTTTTGACCTTGAGCAGTTTCAAGTTCAGTTGTTATTTCATCTATTTCCTTTTTTAAATCAACTTTCTTAAGTAATTCTTTGATAGCTTCAGCACCCATACCAACTTTGAAACCAGTACCATATTTTTCATAATAAGCACGATACTCTTTTTCTGATAAAGTTTGTTTATTTTCTAAAGGAGCATTTCCTTTATCAATAACTACATAACTTACAAAGTAAAGTACTTCTTCCAAATCTCTAGGACTCATATCAAGTACTAATCCCATACGAGAAGGAACACCTTTAAAGAACCAAATATGTGAAACTGGAGAAGCAAGTTCGATATGACCCATTCTTTCACGACGAACCTTGCTCTTTGTAACTTCTACTCCACAACGATCACATACTATATTTTTATAACGAACTCTTTTGTACTTACCACAAGCACATTCAAAGTCTTTAGTAGGACCAAAGATTTTTTCACAGAATAATCCATCTCTCTCTGGTCTTAATGTACGATAATTTATAGTCTCAGGTTTCTTTACTTCACCATAAGACCATTCACGAATTTTATCAGAAGAAGCAATTCCAATTTTTAATGCCTCAAATTTATTTACTTCTATCATTAAAGATCAGCTCCTTCCTCTATTTCTTCATTTTCTTCTATCTCTTCATCAACCTCTTCAGAATCATCAGATTCATCACTGACAGGTTCAGCAACACTAGTTGTATTGTTACTATTATTTTCTAGTTCATCAATAGAAGTTTTTGTATCTTCTCTATCTTCAGCTTCTTCAATTTGTTTCAACTCTAGATTTTCACCCTTATCATTGATTATTGAAATATCAAGTCCTAAAGCTTGGAATTCTTTCATCAACACTCTAAATGACTCTGGAACACCAGCTTGATCAATTTCTTGACCCTTGACTATAGCTTCGTATACTTTTACACGTCCAATAACATCATCAGATTTAACAGTTAAGATTTCTTGTAATGTATGTGCAGCACCATATGCATAAAGTGCCCAAACTTCCATTTCTCCAAATCTTTGTCCACCGAATTGAGCTTTACCACCAAGTGGTTGTTGTGTAACTAATGAATATGGTCCTGTACTACGTGCATGAAGTTTATCATCAACCATGTGATGTAGTTTAATCATGTACATAACACCAACAGATATACGATTATCAAAAGCTTCACCAGTACGACCATCATATAAGACTGTCTTACCATCTTCGTCCATACCAGCTTCTTTCATCATATCTTTAATATCAGATATTTTAGCTCCATCAAATACTGGAGTTGCAATATGAACACCTAACTTTTTAGCAGCCATACCCATATGTAATTCCAAGATTTGTCCCAAGTTCATACGAGAAGGAACACCTTGTGGGTTAAGCATAATATCAACAGGAGTACCATCTGGTAAATATGGCATATCCTCTTCTGGAAGAATAAGTGAAATAACACCCTTATTACCATGACGTCCAGACATCTTATCTCCAACTTGAATCTTACGTTTTTGAATTATATATACACGAATTACTTTTGAAACACCAGCAGGTAATTCATCATTATCTTTACGAGAATAAATTTTAATATCATGTACAATACCATCTCCACCATGAGGAACACGTAATGAAGTATCACGAACTTCACGAGTTTTCTCACCAAAGATAGCATGTAATAATTTTTCTTCTGAAGTTAATTCAGCAACACCCTTAGGAGTAACCTTACCAACTAAGATATCTCCTTCTTTTACTTCAGTACCAATAGCTATAATACCATTTTCATCCAAATTCTTTCTAGCATCTTCGCTTACATTTGGAATATCGCGAGTAATTTCCTCAGGTCCTAACTTAGTTTCACGACATTGAATTTCATAATCCTCTAAGTGTAGAGAAGTTAATTTATCATCTTTAACTAAGTTTTCATTTAAGATAACAGCATCTTCATAGTTATAACCATTAAATGTCATGAATGCTACTACCATATTCTTACCTAAAGCAAGTTCTCCCTTATCAGTAGAGTTACCATCAGCAATAATTGTTTTACCAGCTACTACTTTATCTCCAACCTTAACAATAGGTCTTTGATGATTGCAAATACCAGCATTAGCAAGTTCAAAATTAGCTAAGTAATAAGTATCCTTACCCTTTGCATTTTTAACAACAATTTTCTTAGCATCAACATATTCAACCACACCATCAGCTTTTGCAACAATACAAACACCTGAATCTTTTGCAGCAATATGTTCAACACCAGTACCAACAAATGGAGCTTCTGTCTTAATTAAAGGCATAGCTTGACGTTGCATGTTTGCTCCCATAAGTGCACGAGTAGCATCATCATGTTCCAAGAATGGAATACAACTTGTTGTAATAGATACAACTTGTTGTGGAGAAACATCTATATAATCAACTTGTTCTGGTTTTGCTAAAATATTTTCACCACGAAGTCTAGCATTAACTTGTTCATCAGTAATAACATTATCTTCATTTGTTCCAACCGTAGATTGAGAAATTATATAATCAGCTTCTTCATCAGCTGTTAAATACTCAACTGTATCAGTAATTTTACAATTTTCAACTTTACGATATGGAGTCATTATAAATCCATAATCATCAATTTTTGCATAACTAGCAAGAGAAGTAATAAGTCCGATATTTGGTCCTTCAGGAGACTCAATTGGACAAATTCTACCATAGTGAGATGTATTAACATCACGTACTTCTACTCCAGCTCTATCACGAGATAAACCACCAGGTCCTAAAGCAGATAAACGACGTTTATTTGTAAGTTCTGCTATTGGGTTAGTTTGATCCATGAATTGTGATAATTGAGATGAACCAAAGAATTCTTTCATAGCTGCTGTAACAGGTCTAATATTAATTAATGTCTTTGGAGTAACTTCTTCCATCTCTTGAGTAGTCATTCTCTCACGAATAACACGTTCCATACGAGATACACCAATTCTAAATTGATTTTGTAAAAGTTCACCAACTTGACGAATACGTCTATTACCTAGGTGATCAATTTCATCAAAGTTACCAACACCATGTAATAAGTTCAAATAATATGAAACAGAAGCAAAAACATCAGAAATAGTAAGACGTTTTTCATCAATAGTTTGGTCATTACCAATAACTATTAATTTTTTCTTCTTATCACTTGGATCTATAACTTTAATTTCTTGAACTTTATTATAATTATCTAACTCTTCATTAATTGAAACTTCTTTAACACCATAGTTAGCTAAAACATCTTTTAAATCTTCAAGTAAAGCTTTAGTAAATACAGTACCCTTAGCACATTTAACTTCACCATCAACTACAATATCTTCAGCCAAAGTTTGACCTAATAAACGATCCATAATATTTAACTTACGATTAAACTTATAACGTCCAACACGAGCTAAATCATATCTAAATTCATCAAAGAATCTAGTAATAATTTGGTTCTTAGAAGAATCTAGAGTTGCAGGTTCCCCTGGTCTTAACTTTTCATAAATCTCAATTAAAGCCTCATCAGTATTCTTTGTAGAATCTTTAGCTATAGTATTTTTTAAATATTCATCTTCTCCAAACATTTTGAAAATTTCTTCATCAGAAGATAAACCAAACGCACGAAGTAATGTAGTCAATGTAACCTTACGAGTACGATCGATTCTTACATATAATACATCTCTAGCATCTGTTTCGAACTCTAACCAAGTACCACGTGTAGGTATAATTTGAGAAGTAATTAATTCACGTCCATTTTTATCTATTTCATGATTAAAATAAACACTAGGAGAACGAACTAATTGAGAAACAATAACACGTTCAGCACCATTAATAACAAATGTTCCACTATCTGTCATAATAGGCATATCACCCATAAATATTTCTTGTTCTTTAACTTCACCAGTTTCTTGATTGAATAGACGAACTTCTACTTTTAAAGGAGCAGAATAAGTAGTTTCTCTATCCTTACTTTCTTTTATAGAATATCTAGGTTCATCAAAATAATAATCACCAAACTCTAATTTTAATGTACCAGAAAAATTTTCCACTGGAAATAGATCTTCAAAAACCTCTTTAATTCCAGTAGTTTGAAACCAATCATATGATTTCTTTTGAATTTCAAGCAAATCTTTTAATTCATACGTATTTCTTATTTTTGAGAAATTTCTTCTTTCTCTATGGTCACCACATTTAACAATCTTATATGCCACTAAATTCACCCCAAACAATTAATTTTTTAAAGAACAAAATCGCATTAAAAATAACACGTTGCCAATTTATATTATTAGCACAAAATTGAAAAGAAGTCAATTAAAAACTACACTTTAATACGAAAAAGCCTTTTTTCTTTTCTAAGATTTCAACATCATAAATATTTTTAAGATCAGAAATCAATGATTTAGCACCCTGTTCTTTTCTAATAACTAAGAAAAGCTTACCTCCAGGTTCCAAATGTTCTTTTGCATTCATAACGATTTCATAGACAATCTTTTTACCAGCACGTATAGGTGGATTAGTAATAATAGTATTGTATTTAGAAGTAACATTAGAATAACAATTACTTTCAAATACATTAATATTATCACAACCGTTTTCTCCTATATTACGACGAGCAAGATGCATCGCCCTAAGATTAACATCCACCATATCAACAGAAACATGAAGTATTTTATTAAGAATTATTCCAAATACTCCATAACCACAACCCATATCAAGGACCTTTGCTCCAACCTCATCAAGCGGGATGGATTCAAGAAGAAGTCTACTGCCAAAGTCCAAACCATCTTTTGAAAAAACACCATTATCAGTTAAAAAAACAAACTTCCTGCCCAATACAAAACATTCAGTTCTTCTAATTTCACTTGGTAAATTTTCATTTGTAAAATATTGTCCCATTTTTATCTCTCCAAATACAAAAAGAAAGAGATAACTTAAAATTAAATATAAGTTATCTCCTTTCTGGACATATAATACACCATAGTATTAAAAAAGTCAATAAAAAAACGGAAGTTTAATCACTCTTCCGCAAAACATCAAACATCCATTGCTATAAATTAACTTAATCGTTAAATATCATTAATTCAAAAACAATCAACATTCAACTTTTTCTCAGAAAAATATGTGGTTAGCTAAGTCACATACTCTCTCGCGTTTATTTACATTATCTAAAATAATGAACGAGTATCATATCTCTCGTAAGTCATTCATTCGGAATTTAATTTCTTGTGATCTACATCTTTATAAATCACAGCAAATGCATTTGACTAGAAATAGATTAATATTTTCCAAATAGCCACTTACTCTAACATGGACTATAACGAAACCCAAAATGAATGTCTAAAAACATACCAACAATTCGGTATATTATATCATAAATGATAGCTACATACGAAATAAACCTATAATCGTTTATTGATACTTCTATCATTCACAATATTATTATAACATATATTTGTATTTTGTCAATAGTTTTTTTAATTTTTGTTATCACTTACTGTTTTTAATTTAATACCACGAAAAAATGACATATTTATAAACAAAAAAAGGAGCATACACTCCTTAAAATTTAAATTATTTTCCAGACAATACTTACACTAAATATATAACTAATTAAACATATCTGACAAATCACTTAAATCAATATCTTTTTCCTCTATTTTAACAGAATCATCGTTATTGATACTTTGTGAAGCTACAGGCTCAACATTACCAACATAACCACTAGATAAATCAGGTTCATCATCTAAAATTTCAATAGTTGGCTTTTTATATTCCAAAATATTAACATCATTAGCATTAAGTGTATTAAATGCCTCAACCAACTCAGGAGGAGTATTTTCATCAACAATCAATCTCCCATTTGCATCTAAATAACGAGCCATATATTGTTTTTGAATCTCATCAAGTTCCATAACAAATCCCTCTCTTACTAGTGTCTTTTAGATTTTTTCTTAGAAACTGCTTTTGAAAATGCAAGTTGATTATCCATATTTACTGCATAATTATAAGCAGCCTTATAATCAGCAATATTATTATTATGATTCCTTATTGCCTTATCAAACCAAGCTTTAGCATCTTCACCATTCCAATATGCTGATGTACCATCACCCATTACAAAAGATTTTAAAGCTCCATTCAATGCTACAATATCACTATGTAAATTTCTTAAACGTGTATTTACATTTTTTAATTCAGCTTCCATTTTATTTATTTTTTTAATTCCTACTGTCTCCATAATATCCCCTTCCTAGTTACCACTAAAGTTTACAGAACTAGAGTCACTTTTTGCATTGGCATTGTAAAATGCAACAAATTCAGGTTGAGTTTGAAGATACTTAAACATAACTTGTAAAGCTTCTTCATTCTCATCAACATTAAATGCTTCTTCCAATTCTTTTTTTCTGTTTGAAGTATATTTACCTTGGTTTATACAATTTTCAGATAATTTTTCCAAATTAGAAATCCATCTTTTCCCAGAAACACATTTTGATATCTCCTTAAAATCTCCACCAAGTCTTTGAAATCTCTTAGTAACATTATCATAATTATCAGAAATAGTTCTTTTTAGCTTATTAGCCATATCGTTATTAACCATATCTGAATCAACACTAACATATTGATTAGTTAAATTTGGGTCAAGTTTTAAAGCTTCTATATCTTGAACACCAGGCGCAGTTATTATACTTGCCATATCATCATTTCTCCCATCACTATTATAATCATCTTAAGTATAGCACACTATTCTATTTTGTCAATACTTATTCAGACCATTGTCTATAGCCATAGTACAATTGGTGTAAACTTTATTTTATGTAAAATTAACCAAATTTATATCAAAAAATAAAATTACAGATTTAATAATTATAAGTTGCCATATTACATACGATAAGCATCAACTTAATATCCAAAAAGTTTTATATTACCACTAATAAAGTAATAACATTACTATAAAAAAGCCTTCATAGTTCACTTTTTCATTTAGTGAACTACAAAGGTATTATATCTGTTTCAGATTTTTTATACTTATTTTTAACTGGTATATAAAAATTACAATAACATCAATTTCATGCCATTAGTTATACCAGAAAATTTAACTAAATTATTAACATTAATTAAATATCCATCATATCTATATAAGTTTTCACTACCGCTTGTACTATAATCATCACCAACAAGATCTTTTACAGTCTTAATAATAATCTTTATTGCATCACTAACTTTAATACCTATTGGAATATTTAAATCATATTCTTCATCTAATCTAACAACATATATTGAAACTAACAATTTATTCATACACATCACCTTCCTACGATAAATCAAAAAGGTATTTTTTACAAAACACAATTAATATTGAGATTTCTAAGATATAGTTGGTGTTTTCAACAATTCTGCTTCAGAATCCTTTATAACAACTGCATTATCAGCTGCCACATCTCCAGAGTTTCTAAAATATGATGTTTCAAAAAATTCTTGAGAATCAAAATTTTGTCCAATCCATATACCATTTTGATTATCAATTATATTAGATAAACTACCATCAAGTAAGTTAGGAATATCTCTAAATGAATCATAAATAATATATTTAAACGAATTATTTTTAGTTTCTAAAATCAAATCATCAATTAGTTTAACTTCGTTATTATTACTCTTTTGTTCATTTAAATACCTAGATAAATTTGAATATCCAATAATCACTATAGTAAACAATTTTTCATTTGCATTCTGATTAAATTTCTGAACATTATTTAATAAAATTGGTACTATTTTTGTAAAGCTGGAATCATAATATTTTATATTTTCAGTGTGTGATATAGAAATTTCAGAAGCATTTAAAACAATAACATTATTATTTTGACATTTAGCAAGAATGTCTATAAAATGATTAAAAAATTTACTAACTTGTTTCTCTTCACTACCGGACATCAAATTAACTATATTAGAAAAATTATAATATCCAATCTGTGCAGTAGTTGTATTAATTCCAATTGGTACATTATCTAATGTAGTAATATCTTTTTCAATATATTTAATGCTCAATCTTCTAGGAACAGTCGGAATTTCAGGAGCTTTTACTTTCATCACTTCATTCAACTTACCAATAACAAAATCAAGATTTTTCTTTTCATCACTTTCCGAAAATATTAAAGCCGTTTGGAATTCCATACATTGTTCATTAACCAAAACTAAACCTCGTCCTGGATTCTTTGATGGAATCTTTTTTGTTGAAAAGATATAACTATATTCTGAAGAATCATTCATATTCAATGCTATATTTTGTGGGAAATTATTACTAACAGATACAGTTAATGCACCTGTTTCAACAGATGATACAATAAAGTTTATTCCATATTTGCTACAACTTCTTGTAGTTGATTCAAATAACTCATCATAACAATCAGAAAATTCCTCTCTAAACACTTCCATACCATAAATAAATACTAAAATATTAGGAAAATGTCTAGTACCATTCTTCATATCATAACTAAAATCTCCACCATTTTTAGAATAGAATTCTTTTCTTCTATCAATTTCACTTGATACTAACCAAAATAAATAATTTACTTTTCTTTTATCATTAATTCCAATAACTTCTCCCACCTGAGGTGCACCAGAAAATTTTCTAAGTTTTTCCGCACCCAAGTCGATAACATAAACATTTACTTCATTTACATTATAATTAATTATTGTTGAATAAAGCATAGTTGACATCAACGTACACTTTCCCATACCAGAAGAACCTACAATAAAAGTATTTCCCACATCAGATAAAGACATAGTAACAAAACCCTGCTTTTGATTTTCTGGATCATCATACTCACCAATAATTGCCTCTATTACAGATTTACTTGGTGTAAATTTATATTTCTGAACAATATCACTATAATAAATAAGATTAGGAACATTATCTAACCACAATTGATTATACTTATAATTATTTTCGTTTGCTATTTTAACAATATAGTTCAAAATATTATTTAATTCTTCACCATATTTTACCTTAGTATTATCAACATCATTTTTTTGAACTGCAGATTTATAAACACTACCCATATTATTTATAAAAGATATAGAATTATCAAGTTTAGACATAGCCTTTGATGTAGGAACATATTGTACACCTGAATAACCAGATTGTCCTAACACAAAGTACTGATCATAACCTACTAATAAATAAAATCTACCAGATTCCTTAATTGATGCAGCATCAGGTCTCATAATCATTTCATTACTATCTTCCGCAGTCTGAACTTTACAACACACTTTAAATTTTGAGTTAGACCAAATTTGATCATTAACAACTCCACTAGGTTTTTGTGTTGCCAGAATTAAATGTATACCTAAAGAACGACCTATACGAGCCGCACTAACAAGTTCGTCCATAAAATCAGGTTGTTGCTCCTTTAATTCAGCAAACTCATCACAAATAATAAATAAATGAGACATTGGATCTTTTAAAGTTCCTTCTCTAACTAACTGTTGATATTTATATATATCAATACTACCAGTATTTAATTCTTCTTTTGCTTCGTTAAACTTTCTTTGTCTACGTTGTAATTCACTTTTTATTGAAACCAGAGTTCTATTCATTTCGGATTTATCTAAGTTAGTAATTGTTCCCACTAAATGAGGTAACTTTATACCAGTTTTACGATTTTCAAATGCTCCAGCAAGTCCACCACCTTTATAATCAATTAAAACAAATTGAACTTCATCAGGATTATAATTAACAGCAAGAGACAAAATATATGTAATTATAAATTCAGACTTACCACTACCTGTCATTCCAGCTACTAAACCATGGGGACCATGAAATTTTTCATGTAAATCTAAATATAATGTATTACCATTTGGATCTACACCAACCGGAGCAGCCAATGAATTAATAATATCAGAAGTATTCCAACGATTAACTATATTCAATTGATCCAAATTACCAACATTATACATTTCCAAGAATCCAAGTTTATCAGGTAAAGTTCCACTTGAATTGGAACTGATCTTTATAGGAATATTTGATAATGTATAAATACAACGATCATAATCAATAGTTGAATCTAAAAGCTGAGGAATAAATTTTAACGTTCCGTCTTCTTCCATTTCTGATTCAAAATATGAAGCTTCATTATTTGTGTAAGAAATAAATTTTTTACATCCCATAGGAATTTCTATCATTTTATCACTAAACATAATTAAACTAAAATTAGCATTATGATTACCCAACATAACCTTTTCGATGATGGACAAATTTTTATACTTATCTATAGCATCAGAAACAATCAAAAAATAAGATGTCATAACATTATTACTGATTTTTTCTTTATTAGAATCGTATATTTTACATAATTCACTTGATAAATTTTCAGCCTCTCTAGAATTAGAAGCAAAGAATCTCAAACTTCTATCATTACTCCAACAATGATTCAAATTTTTAATTTTATTTAACCCAGAAAATTCATCTGTTAAAATAACAAGCTTCAAATCTGAATAGTCGTGTAATGTAATAAGTTGAAGCAAGATTGATCCCAAAAACATATCATAATCACCATTATTGTTTATAAATGCGATTGAATTATTTTTTAAGTTAATCGTAAAGGGAGCATCATCAATATATTTATATTTATCAATTAAGGCATCTATTTTATCTAATAATTTATCATTATCTATTATCAACTCAGGTCTTTCATATTTAAAATCAACATTAGATTTTATTTTACCAACCCCAAGTTTAACATTTAAAAAAAAGTTTGAACTAGAATTTCTTGAAAACAAATATGCAGTCTTTTTTAAGATAGCATCTTGACATTCATTTAATGATAAATTATTAAATTCTAACACCGTTCTTTGCTCTGTAACATACTCAATCAATTTCTTCTCTTTTCTTTTTAAATAACGCTTATATGTTACTACTCTAACCTTTTCGGTTATAAATGATCTTATTTTGTTTACAAAAGATTCAACCACAGGCCAGATAATACCAGTAAATAACATCACAACACACATCACAAGTGAAGTCACTAAAGATTCTTTATCAGACCTTCCTGATTTATAACCTTGTATTGAATAATAAGTTGATACCACAGAGGTAATACTCATCAATACCGTAGGAACCATTTGAAAAATAAGCCCTTCTGTTTCTTTTTTTTCTTTAGTACCTGGTGCTACAAAATTAAAACTATAAGTTTTTTCTTTTTTTCTAAATACAGTTGATTTAGAAAAATAATCCTTTTTTTCATAGAAATCTTTTACATTTTCATTTGAACTAATATTATTTATAGCATATTGACACTTATTTTCTGAAACAACTTTAGAATTATAGCAATTAATAGTAGTTTTACCAGGAAAAAATATTAACTTATTTGCTAGAATCACTATCCTAACTCCCATAACAAAAATATTATCAAAACTATATAAAAAACAATTGTTATTTCTTTTTTTATTAACATAAATTGGAACATCAGTATTTAAGTTGTTGAGTTGCCATACATTTGAATTATAAGTAAGTTCCAATTGTTGCTGTGAAATATTTGGACTAGTCAAAATTAAATCACATTTATTATCACTTCCTAATATTAACTTAGTTTCTTCCTGAACAGTATAAAAACAATAGTTAGGATCATCACCTGGAACTACGTACAACAATATATTTTCCTTATTTAAATAATTTAAATTATAAAACATATATTCATCAACAAAAGTTGACTGAACCGCATCAGAGCCAACAAAAACCGATACCTCTTCATTAGAATTAATAATCCACTTTCCATCTTTTTCCTGAATATTTGTTAAATTTCTAACATGACCTTCATCATCAATATCTGTTAATACATAATTACCAGAAACTTCTTTAGGAAGCCTAAATGTATAAATTTTATCGCTATGTAATATATATATTAACATATCAGTCACCCACTTCTATATTCTAACGAAATTATAGCATATAAAACAAAAAAATAGAAGACAAACTAAAAATATTTAATTAAAATTCAAAAAAAAAGAAGTTAAATTACTTAACTTCTACTTCAGCTCCAGCTTCTTCAAGCTTAGATTTAATTTCATTAGCTTCATCAACAGAAATGTTTTCTTTAACAACACCGTTATTATCAACGATATCTTTAGATTCTTTTAATCCTAATCCAGTAATTTCACGAACTACTTTGATAACTGCAACTTTTGCAGAACCAGCAGAAGCTATTGATACAGTTACTGTAGAAGGAGCAGCATCTTGAGCATCTCCAGCAGCAGGAGCAGCAACAGCTACAGCTGATGGATCAACACCAAATTCTTCCTTCATTGCATCTACTAATTCTTTAATTTCTAATAAATTCATTTCTTTTAAACTACTAATAAAATCTTCTTTTGTTAATTTTGCCATTTTATTTTCCTCCTATTTTATAATTAATTTTCTTCTTTTTGTTGACTATATAAGTCTAAGCAGATAGATAAATCTCTTGGGATTCCCATCATACCACCAGCAAGCATTGTAAGTAATCCTTCTCTTGAAGGAATAGTAGCATATTCTGAAAGTTTTGCTTGATCAGCAATCTCTCCATCAACAATCCCTACTTTTAATACTAGTGCTGGATGTTCCTTAGCAAAGTCAGTTAAAATCTTAATAGCTGCTACTTGATCATTACTATATGCAAAAGCACTAGGACCAACTAAACTATCATTAAGATCAATCTTTAAATCATTAAAAGCTCTAGCCATCAATGTATTTTTATATACTTTATAATCAGAACCAGATTCTCTTAACTTAATACGTAATTCTTTAGCTTCACCATCAGTAATACCACGATAATCAAATAACACGATTGAATTAGCTTCTTCAACATGATTTTTAATTTCATCTATTACCTTTTGCTTAGCTTCTAGAATCTTAACATTTGCCATAATACACCTCCTATTATATTAACATTTAGGGATGCCATAAAAAAGAGCTCAAGAATAGACATCAAGAACTCTAATACTTTGTAAGTCCTCGGTAGGATTTATAAACACCTACTGTCTATGGCACCAATAAATTGTTTTTAGTATACTATATATTTAATTATTTGTCAAAACTATTTTCTACTTTAATACCAGGACCCATTGTTGAAGAAATAGAAATGTTTTTAACATATTCTCCCTTAACAGTAGCTGGTTTTACTTTTAAAATAGCTGCTACAAATGCATCTAAGTTAGCAAGTAAATCTTCCTCTGAGAAAGATACTTTACCAATAATACCATGAATATTACCAAATGAATCTGTTCTATATTCAACACGTCCAGCTTTAACTTCGTTAACAGCTTTTTCAACATCCATAGTAACAGTACCTGTTTTAGGGTTTGGCATTAATCCTCTAGGACCTAAAACACGACCAATTTTACCAAGTAAAGGCATCATATCAGGAGTAGCAATCATAGTATCAAAATCGAACCAATTTTCTTTTTCGATTTTTTCGATCATGTCAACATCTCCAACATAATCAGCACCAGCATTCTTAGCCTTTTCTGCATTTTCTCCCTTTGCAATTACTAATACACGAATATTCTTACCAGTTCCCTTAGGTAAAACTATTGCACCACGTAATTGTTGATCAGCCTTTTTAGTATCTAAGTTTAATCTCATTGCAACTTCTACAGAACCATCAAATTTACTAATAGAAGTTTCTTTAACTAACTTGACTGCTTCTTCTTTAGAATATACTTTACCTTTTTCTATCTTAGAAAAAGCTTCTTCGTATTTCTTACTTCTCTTTTTCATTATTTTTCCTCCTTATGTGGTTTATTTCGGAATTCATGTAAGCGGACATTCCTTCCACAAGGTTACTTATTACCTATTATTCTGCACTTTCTTCAGTTGTTTGTGCATCTGCTGCTTCTTTTGCAGCTTCCTTAGCTTCTTCTTTTGCTAATTCAATTTCATGTTCATGAGCTTCAGCTACTTCTTCTTCAAGTTCTTTATCATTTACTCCTTCAACAGCTATACCCATATTTCTTGCTGTACCTTCAACAATTTTCATTGCTGCTTCTACATCATATGCATTTAAATCAGGTAATTTGATTTCTGCTATTTCACGAGCTTGTTCTTTTGTTAATGTAGCAACAATTTCATGTGCTCCTTTAACTGAACCTTTATTTATTTTAGCATACTTCTTTAATAAGAAACTTGTAGGTGGAGTTTTAATAATAAAATCAAAACTTCTATCATCATATATTGAAATTTCTACTGGTAAGATATCTCCCATCTTATCTCTAGTAGCATCATTATATTTTGTACAAAATTCTTGTAAATTAATTCCTGCTGGTCCTAAAACAGTTCCAACTGGTGGAGCTGGTGTAGCTTTTCCTGCAGGTATTTGTAATTTAATCTTCTTTACTGCTTCCTTTGCCACGAAAAACGCCTCCTTTTATTTTGTTTTCGCGAGTGGTCCAAATAGCTATTACCGCTTTAATTGCTTTATTGCCTCCCACTAAAAACTATATTAAATTAAATATAGCTACTAAAGAATATCATAAATTTCCTTATTTTTCAAGAAATTTTTAACAAAAATAGCAAAAAGCCAAAATAAAAACGGCTAAATTAACCGTTTTATCATTTTATGCTCTTTCAATTTGATTTAATTCAACTTCTACAGAAGTTTCTTGACCAAACAAATCAACTGATAAATTAACTTTTTGATTTGGTATATCAACTTCTTCTACTTTACCATACATACCATTAAATGGACCAGAAATAATTTTAACTTTAACTCCAACTTCTAATTCATTATCAACATCAATACGAGACATTCCCATATTATTCAAAATCTTATCTACTTCATAAGGTTGTAATGGAGTAGGTTTTGCCCCTTTACCACTTGATCCAATAAATCCTGTAACACCTGGTGTATTACGAACAACATACCAAGCTTCATCAGTCATAACCATTTCAACAAGAATATATCCAGGAAACATTTTCTTTACTTTTTCCTTAGTTACTCCATCTTTTATTTCTACCTCTTTTTGTTCTGGAACAATAACTCTATAAATATAATCTTCCATATTCATAGATTCAGCTCTCATCTCTAGTTTTTCTTTTACTTTGTTTTCATGTCCTGAATAAGTATTAACTACATACCATTGTTTTTCCATAATTACCCTCCTTATTTAAATAATGCTTGAAAAAAAGCAAATAAAGCATCTATTCCATAGAAAAATAAGGAACAGAAAACTATAAATATAATAGTTGCAATAGAATACTTTACCATATCAGTTTTTGATGTCCAATGAACTTTAGTAAATTCAGTTTTAACACCATGACAAAAAATTCTAAATTTAACCCACAAATTATTTTTTTCTTCTTTATTTGTATTTTTCTTAGTAGTCTTTTTCTTTTTTTGCACTACTTCTTCTTCATGCTTATCTTCATCAATTTTTACAATAGATTTTCTTTCTTTTGCCTTTACAATTTCAGCCATTTTTCTTCACCTTGCTTCTTAATTTTTCCAAATAAAAAACACTCTTTCGTGTTCACAATTAAAATAACATAAACACAATAGAATGTCAATAAAAATTAACCAATAAATAAAGCAATTGATAAAACTACTCCTAAAACTATCATCGCAATTGGTAAAATCAAAAAACTAACAAAAGCAGCTTGTCTCTTATCATCTAAATCTCTATAAAGATTTCTAGTATCTTTATCCGCAAAAGCACTACCTATACTTGTAGCCTTCTTTTTTTGAATTCCCATAGAAGTAGAAGAACCTTCACCTACTTCTTTTTGTAATGCTTCTACTTCTCTTCTCGTTTTTTCAGCAACAAAGTCACAATAATAAACAGAGGCCCCCCTTTCTACAATCCCTCTAAAATAAGGAACATCATCTTGAGGCAAAAATTCAGCAAACATATCAAAATTTTCTTTTAAAAATTTAGGCTTTAAATAATCAAATGTACCGCTATAAATACCAATTTGAATAAAGGCAATATTATATATATCTTCTCTAATTAACTGGCTTTCTTGATCAAGTGGCATCTTAATAACTGTTTTATAACGAATAGGACTTTCTTTTTCAGTATCAAGAATTTCGATATCATTAAGGTTGAAACTTTTTATACAATAATCATGTTCATGAATATACTTCATAGCTGTTGACATATTATAATATAATTTCTGCATATCTTCCGTACTATGTTGATATTGATAGTACTCTTTCAAATCCATTTTCATACCCTATTCACCTATGATAATTGTAACATAAAACTATAAAAAAAACAGATAAATTTATATTTTTTCAAACTCTAATTTATATCTGTCTTTACATATTTGTATATAACGATCAACTGAACTAACTGATAAATCAAGTAATTTAGCTATTTCTTTATACTTAAAACCATTATAACGTAATTCAAATATTAAACTCTGAACAAGAGGTAATTTATGCTTAAACTTAATTAACTTAGTAAATATGTAATCAGAACTAACATAAAAATCTGGACTTCCACTACAATCTTCATCTTCAGGATCAAAAGTAATATCATCATCAATAATAATATTATCAAAAGAATAAGCATTATTTAAAATTTCATTTTTAGTAGAAAGAAATTGCCTACAATATCCCCTTATTTGTCTATTTATACAAATACTACTAAATGTATAAAACAATGCACTTTGATTATCTTTATATGATTTAATTGCGTTAGAAAGACCAACATAACCTTCTTGAACTAAATCATCTTTATCAATACCTCTAAATTTAAAATAATTATAATACTTATCAGCTATTGCATAAATGATAGGTTTATATTTTCTAAATATAACTTTCTCTGCCTCATCATCATTTTCTGCAACCAAATACAATTGTTCATAATCGTTAATATCTCTATAATCCATAATATACCTACTTTCTATTACGGACTACCTCATATATCATGATACCAGAAGCTACACTAGCATTTAAACTATTAATCTTACCAAACATAGGTATAGTAGCAACAAAATCACAGGACTCTCTAACTAGTCTAGAAATTCCCCTTCCCTCATTACCAATTACTAATGCTGTTTTTCCACTATAATCAATGCTACGATAATCAACACTATCTTCCATTGCTGTTCCAACAACCCAGAAACCATTATCTTTTAACTTGCTAATAGCATTAACAAGGTTAGAAACAACAGCAATATGAACATTTGATAAAGCTCCTGCACTAGTTTTCATAACAGTAGAATTAACCATTACTTGTCTATCCTTTGGTATTATAATATAAGAAACACCAGCCGCTTCACATGTTCTTATGATTGCTCCCAAATTATGAGGATCTTCTAAATGATCAAGAATCACAACAAAATCTGAATCAGATGAGCAAACATCATCTAATGAACTATATTGGTAGTCCTTAATGTCAAGTATTATACCTTGATGAGTACCATTACACAAATTATCCATTTCTCTTTTTTGCTTATAAAATATATCGAATTTGCAATTTTCTAGTAATGAATTTATCTTTTTATCATCAAATCCATCTTGCAAAATAACTTTTTTTACATTTTTAGGATTTTGTAAAACTTCTTTAGCAACATTTCTTCCATAAACTAACATAAACTACCTCCTAATATATATTCCATTATCTCATCGATACGCACTCTATTATTAGTAAGTTCTAAATATCCAATAACAGCTTCCAAACCTGTCGCATGTTTATAAGTAACAATATCACAGTTTTTTGGATGAGATGTACTTTTATAATTTCTAGCTCTTTTAAAAACATCTACTTCCTCTTCAGATAATAAATTTTCATCTAATAATTTTTTAATGAATCCAGCTTGATGTTTTGCACTAACATAATTGACAGATTTCTTCTGTAATTCATCTACATTATTTATTCCTAACGAAATTAAATATTTTCTAATATAATCTTCATAAATAGTATCACCTAAATAAGCAAGTACTAATACATTTACTTCTCTTACGTCCATATTTCCTCCAATAACAAAGATAGTATATCACAAAAAAAGAACATAATGTTCTATTTTGTAATAAATTCATAAGTGGTTCCATCTCTACCATCTATCAATTTAATTCCATCTTTTAATAATTCATCACGAATTTTATCTGCCAATTCATAATTCTTTTCTAATTTTGCTTTATTACGAAGTTCTATTTTTTCTAAAATTTCACTATCTAAATTCACCTCAATTGATTCATCTTCCAATAAATCAAGAGATAAAACAGTATCCCAAGCTTTTATTAACGATAATTTTGTAGAATCATTTACTGAATCTTTCAACAAATCATAAATAAGCGTAATCACATTAGCGGTGTTCAAATCATCTCCAATGTATGCCCTAAATTTAGAATCATATTCTTCATAAACATCTTTAGAAACATCACCATCATCACTTAAAGTAGAAATTTTTTTCTTTAACTTCAAATAACTATTTTCTGCATTAGATAATGCCTCATAAGAAAACACCAATACCTTCCTATAAGAGGAATTCAAACACATAAATCTGTATGAAAGAGGGTTATATCCTTTACTTTTTAATAAATCTACAGTCAAAAATTCTCCCTTTGACTTACTCATTTTACCTGTACTATCATTTAAATGTTCTCCATGTACCCAATATCTACACCAAGAATGCCCCAAATAAGCCTCACTTTGCGCAATTTCATTAGTATGGTGTGGAAAAATATTATCAACACCACCACAATGTATATCAAGATCTTCTCCCAAATATCTAACACTAATTCCAGAACATTCAATATGCCATCCAGGATATCCCAATCCCCAAGGTGAATCCCACTTCAATTCTTGATCATCAAATTTTGACTTAGTAAACCACAATACAAAATCTGCCTGATTTTTTTTATAACTATCCTCTTCTACACCTTCACGAACTCCTACTACCATCTCATCTATTTTATGATTAGTAAGTTTATAATAATCATCCAACTTAGATGTATCAAAATAAACATTACCACCACTTAAATAAGCATATCCTTTTTCTAATAAAACCTCAATTATCTTTATATAATAAGAAATATTATCGGTAGCTTTAGAAACTATTTCCGGCCATTTAATATTTAAACTAGCAGTATCCCTCTTAAAGCAATCTGTATAAAAATCCGCAATATCCATAACTGATTTATGCTCTCTTTTAGCACCTTTCAACATTTTATCCTCACCAGAATCAGAATCACTAGTAAGATGTCCAACATCAGTAATATTCATACATCTTTTAACATTATAACCAAGATAATTTAAAGTCTTTTCCAAGATATCCTCAAAAATATAACATCTCAAATTACCAATATGTGCAAAATGATATACAGTAGGTCCACACGTATACATAGTAACTAAATTTTTATCCTTAGGTATAAACTCTTCTACCTTTCTCGTTAAAGTATTATAAATCTTCATAATATCACCTGCACATATTATAACATAAGAGTAAAAACAATGAAATACTATAAAGTACTAGGAACAGTTATTTCCTTACTTCCGCTTAATATTTGATTAATTATATAATTATTAATTTTTCTATCTATAGTTTTATCAATTCTTCTAGCTCCATACTTTTCATAACTAGAATCTTCTTTTATTTCAGAAACAAGTTTCCTAGAAAACGAAAGTATTACCGAATTCTTTTTATAATAATCTTTAAGTCTCTTTAATTTATTTTTAATAATACCAGTAATAACCTCATCATTCAATGAATTAAATATTAAAATATCATCAATTCTATTCATAAATTCAACACCAAAGAAATCAGTAAGCTCTGGAATATTATTTTTTGAAGATAATGAAAAACCAACTGCATCATGTCCCATTCCTAAATTAGATGTCATAAAAATAACTACATGATTAAAATAAACATCGTTTCCTCTAGAATCTTTCATTTTCCCTTCATCTAACGCTTGTAAAAAGAGTTTTACTACATCAGTACTAGCTTTTTCTATCTCATCAAGTAACAAGACTGAATGAGGATTATTTCTAATTTTTTCCAATAAATAATTATGCTCATCATAACCAATATAACCCGGTGGAGAACCAATTATTTTACTAATTGAATGAGGCTCTCTATATTCACTCATATCTAGTCTAATAAAACTATCATGATGATATAACTCTTTAGCATATTCCTTTACTAACATAGTCTTCCCTACACCTGTCTTTCCAACTAACAAAAATGAATGAACTTTAGGTGGAAAAATATTCAATTGTTTTCTCTTTGTATAATCGCAAATAATCTTTATAGCCTCATCTTGTCCCATTATTTTAGATTTTAATTTATTCTCCAAGTTTAACACTTGTTTATTATTAGAAGAAAACTCACAAAGAGGAACATTACTTCTATGAGAAATAACTTCTGCTACCATATTCTTAGTAATAACTTTATATGCCATATTCTTTTGATTTTTAAGTTGTAACTTATTTATCTTACTCTCTAACTTAGATTGTTCATTTTTCAATTCAGTAGCCTTAAAAAAATCTTCTTTAACAATCTCATCTTTCTTTAACTTTTTAATCATATTTAGTTTTTGTTGTAATTTTTCTAATTTTTCTTCGTCTTTATTTTTCATAAGAGCAGTTTTTACACAAACTTCATCTAAAATATCAATAGCTTTATCTGGAAACCTTCTATTATGTATAAATTCATCGCAAAGTGACACAATTTCAAGTATAATTTCATCGGAAATAGAAGTATGATGAAAACTCTCATATATAGGCTTCATTTTAGTTAAAATATCAATTGTTTTTTCCTTACTTGGTTCAACTACTTTAATTCTTTGAAATCTTCTATCTAAAGCTTTATCTTTTTCTAAGAATTGCAAATATTCATCAGTAGTAGTTGCTCCAATAAGTTTAATTTTTCCTCTAGCTAAAGCTGGTTTCAATATATTAGAAGCATCTATTGCCCCCTCAGCTCCACCTGCTCCTATCAAAGTATGAATTTCATCAATAAATAAAATAATATCAGGTGCAGCCTCAACTTCTTTTACTATTTTATTAATTCTTTCTTCAAACTCACCACGATATTTAGTTCCCGCTACTAAAGACGCCATTGAAATAGATAATATCCTCTTATTTTTAAGAGATTCAGGTACTAATCCTAATACGATTCTATTAGCCAAAGCCTCAACTATCGCAGTCTTACCAACACCAGCTTCACCAATTAGTAATGGATTATTTTTACATCTTCTTGATAATATTTCTATAACCTGATTAATTTCACTTTCTCTACCTATAACAGGATCAATTTCAGAATTAAGACACTTTTGATTTAAATCAATCGCAAAATCTTCTATAAGAAGTTTATGTTTATTTTTAGATTTTTTAGGAACAAAATCAGTAGAAAATTCATCATAAAGTAAATCTATATCAACATTCATTCCCATCAAAATTCTGATTGCTACTCCATCCCCCTCTTCAAGCAAAGCCAAAAATAAATGTAACAAAGTAACTTCTTTATCTTTATTTTCTCTACAATCTATAGTTGCATTTTCTATAATTCTTTTAAGTAAAGGTGTATACAAAAACCAACTATTAGATATACTACCTTTACCTACCACTTTAATAAGTTCGTCTTTAAAACTCTTATAATCTATATTATATTCAGATAATTTCTGAGTAAGATCAGATTCACTAAAAGAAAGGATAGCTAATAATAAATGTTCACTTCCAACATATGGATGATTTAGACTTGCCATTTCTTTTTTTGCTATCAATAATGCTTTTTGAGCATCTTCACTAAATTTTGAAAACATACTATCTCCTCCTAAACATATTGTATGTTTAGTATATGTTTTTTGTAAAGATTTTATATCCCCAAAAAAGTGACAAGAATTTCAAAAAAAAAGACAAACTATCTTTTCTTAGTAAGACAATAGCCCCTACCATCAGATAGTTCATCAAAGAATTGACTTGTTAAAGAAGTTTTTATATTTTTTAAATAATCATGTGATACACTACATACTTCCAATATAACTTTGCTTGAAGTAACATCAACACCATGAGAAAGAGTAGAATTAAAGCAAATACTTTCATCTGTTTCTCTACCATCAATTTTAAAAGTTCCTTTGAGCGATTTATAACGTTCAGCACCCTCATCTAGATTATGAAGACGAATACCAGAACCTGTAGGAATATATAAATAAGAAATATCATAACCATCATTTTCAATAGAAAAAGATCCATTAATTTTATACACAGGTCCAATCGCAATATCATCAGAAAGTAACGAATAATCCTCCTCCATAATTTTAGACTCTACATACAATAATTTATCCATAATATCACTCCTCAAAATATAAAGGATATTATAATACAAAAAAATAAATCTGTAAACAAAAAAAAGACCACAATCAAATGTGATCTTTAAAACACTAAATTAATGCTAAAATAGTGAAAATAATTAACATTAGAACAAATAATTCTAATACTAATTTCCAAATGTTTTTCCACCATTCTTTGTAAGAAATTCCTAAGTATGAAAGTACAGTCATAAGTACAACACTTGTAGGAGCAACTAACATAGTAACACCATACATAGCTTGATATACAACACCAATAACTGCATATGTACTCTTCTTAGAAACTAAACTTGCCAAATAAGGTAAAACACTTTGGAATGCATATAATGGATCTGCATTAAATACACTAGCCAAAATTGCTGCAATAGTTGAAGTAAATACATTAAATCCTTTAGTAAATCCAAATAAGAACTTATAAATAGTTAATTGGAAAGGATGATATGTAACTGCAACTAAACAAGTATAGATTAAAATCACTAAGCAAGCAGGCTCTAAAGCCCTTTTAGCACCAGTAATAAATGCTTGTAATCCATCATTAAACTTAACTTTATAAACAATCATTAAGAACACTGCTGCAACAATCATAACTAATGATAAATCATTTAAAGTCCAACTACCAAATGCATTTACATTACCAAGTAATTTTCCAAATAAAGCAAATCCAAATACTTTGAATCCAGTAACTGCTGAAGTAGCATCTTCCATTGCAGTAACTTTGAAAGCATTTGACCAAGAAATAAATGCTAAAATCATGATAACAAAGATAACAGAGAAAGCAACAACCAATGGCCATACTTTATGTTTTCCCTTTACCTCACTTGGAACATAATAGTCTATATCAGATTTAGTTTTTACAACTTTTACAGACTCAGTTTTATCAGCTGCCTTTGTAGTAGCCTTAGTAGTCTTTTTAGTTGTTTTCTTAGTATCTTCTTTCTTTGAAGATTCTTTCTTTGTAGAAGCTTTAACTGATTTTTTCTTCTTATCTAAAGAATTAATGTATAAAATTGTATTCACAATAAGAACAGCTAATCCTAAGACAAGAATAATTAATTTAGCTCCCCAATTAGAAGTGATTTTTAAAGAAAGAGTTGACATGATAACACTTGTATTACCATAAGCAAATAAACTACCAGCAACACCAATCATAGTAGAACCTACTAATGTAAGTGCAGCGACAATTTTATCATATCCCATTAATAAGATAAGTGATACCAAGAATGGGAAAAAGATAATTAATCCTAATTGTAAACCACAAATAGATGTGATAACTGCAAGTAATACCATAATTATAGATATTACTAATTTACCATGTTTTTGGAACTTTTTAGAAAGATTATCAAGTAAAGTACGATAAGCTGGTATAGTATTTAAAATACCATAAAAACCTCCAACAACTAAAATAAATATAGCAATATATCCAAAGTATGATATTGCAGTAGTAGGATAACTGAATAAATCAAATAATCCCATTTGAACGCGTCCTTGATCAGCATAACTACCTGAAAAATATGCAGCAGGTAAAATCCAAGATAGTAGCATAAATACTAATAATGTTACAAGAACGACTTTAATTGTATTATGTCTCTTCATAATATTAACCTCCCATAATAATTATACTACATTAACTTGATAATACAAGCTTTTACGAGTCTTTTTTATGAAATTTTGGTGAAAAAAAAGGATAGAACAAACTATCCAATTAACTATTAATATAACTTAGCTCCAGCAGGAATATTATCATCAACCATTAAAAGATGTAAATCTTCCTCACCATCATTTTCAAAAACAGCACTAAGAAGCATACCACAAGAATCTATTCCCATCATTGTTCTTGGAGGTAAGTTAGTAATGGCTACCAAAGTCTTTCCAATAAGTTCTTCAGGCTCATAATAAGCATGAATGCCACTTAAAATTACACGTTCACTATCTGTACCATCATCTAAAGTAAATTGTAATAATTTCTTACTCTTAGGAACTGCAACACAATTCTTTACTTTCACTACTCTAAAATCAGACTTAGAAAAAGTATCAAAATCTACCATTTCTTCAAATAGGGGTTCTATCTTAACTTTAGAAAAATCAATTACTCTTTTTTCTTCAAATTTATTTTCAACTACTTTAGTTTTTACAACTTTACTATCAGTATCTGAAACAGGTTTCATAAGTGGGAACATAACAACATCTTTAATATTCTCACTATTTGTTAATAATTGAACAATACGATCAATTCCCATTCCCCAACCAGAAATAGGTGGCATACCATATTCCATAGCGCCAATATAATCATAGTCCATATCCATTGCTTCCTCATCACCAGCTTCTTTTAATTTAGCTTGTTCTAGAAGTCTTCTTTCTTGTTCAACTGGATTTACAAGTTCAGAATAACCATTAACTATTTCAGCACCATTAACAACCAATTGAAAACGATCTGTAATTTGAGGATTATCATCATTAGTACGAGCAAGCGGACTCAAATCAATAGGATGCTCAGTTAAATAAACAGGAGAAACCATAGAAGGTCTAGCTACCTTTTTATATAAAACATCTACTAGATTACCAAATCCTAAATTTTCAATAGGAGTTTCACTTTCTAATTCTATTCCATCTTCTTTAATTTTAGCTAATAATTTTTCTTTTGTATTATAAACATTAATATCTATATTAGAATGTTTAATCAATAACTCTCTAAAAGACACAATAGGAAAATCCCCACTAAAATCAATTTCCTTATCACCAAAGTTAATAGTCAATGTTCCAAAAATATTTTTGATAATTGTTTGAATCATATTCTGAATTAACTTCATATTATCTTTATAATTAAAATAAGCTTGATATGTCTCTATCATAGTAAAATCTTGCAAATGAGTTTGATCAATTCCCTCATTTCTAAAACATCTACCTATTTCATAAACTTTAGGAAGTCCAGCAATTACAGCTCTCTTCATATAAGTTTCAGGAGCAATTCTTAAATAAACATCCATATCTAAAGCATTATGATGTGATTTAAATGGTCTAGCAGTTGCTCCACTTGGTTTATTATTCAAAATAGGTGTTTCAATTTCCATATAACCTAAATTATCTAAATAATTTCTTAATTCTTTAATAAATTTCATACGAATAAGAAAACGATCACGACTATCTTGATTCATAATTAAATCTACATATCTTTGACGATAACAAGCCTCTTGATCAGTAAGACCATGGAACTTCTCAGGAAGAGGTTTCAAAGCTTTACCTAAAAATTCAAAACTATCAACACGTATAGTTTTTTCACCTGTATGAGTAGTAAATACCTCACCACTTGCACCTATAAAGTCTCCAATATCAAAACATTCTTTAAAGAATTTATATCTTTCTTCTCCAACCATATCTACTTTTATAGATAATTGAATTTTTCCCTTAATGTCACGAATAGTAAGAAAACTCATCTTACCCATTTTTCTCATAAAAACAATTCTACCAGCTACTCTAACACCAGTAACACCATCTTCTAAAGAACTAACATCACATATATCATAATTTGTTTCATATCTTTCAGGATATGGATTACAAACTTCTCTTATTTTTTCTACTTTTTCACGTCTAACTAATTCTTGTTCACTAAACTCTCTCATATTATACCTCCACATTTACTACTTTTGTATGACAAATAATATCATGCAAACCTCTTTTGTCTTTTCTTGATAAAACCATAAGTGCCGTTATGAATAAAACCATATATTGTATTAATTGAAAAACAGTAACCGTTGTTGTATAAACGTATCTATTACCCACAATTGATACAGTTAAAACTATCATATTAACTAAAATAGAATTAATTATAAAAGAACGCATCAACATTGCATTAATAGATAATTCACCACTATCAGTACTTTCAATTCTAATTTTCATAAGCTTCTTACCAACAGTTTGTCCTTTTTTATAATATTGGTAAACTATAAAATATAAAACATATACTGCTATCATAATTATAGAAGAAAGACCAGTTTCCCTAGCCATATCATAACTAATGCTAGAAACTCGATTCATATATGTATTCATATCAATCTTACCATTTGTATACTCTTCAACAACTTTATTAGTCTCCTCTGACAACTTCTCATAATTATTTGAAGAAGTAAAAGGCATTGTAACTATTGATGATATCAACAAAATTAAAAACATATCTATTAAGTATGCTCCAAGTCTCTGAACAAACGAAGCATTTTTATTAGAAATAGTTGATTCCTTTTCAACAATAATTGGGGAAATAACCTCTGAAGATTCTTTTTTATCCACTTTTTCTGTGGATTTTTCTACATCTACCGGAACACTATCCACAACTTTTGTGAATTTTTTATTTTTATCTTCTCTTTTTTCCACTTTTTTTGTGGATTTTTTCTTATCATTATCAGCCATTAAGTAATTCCTCCCTATAACTCATTAATACTTGCATTATATCATGAATTGAATCACATTGATAGACTTTATTCTTAATTTCATTGGCACCAGGTAACCCCTTAAAATACCAACCAATATGATTTCTAATTTCTAACCTAGCAACCTTTTCGTCTTTAACAACACTTAAATAATTTAAGTGTTTTATACACATATCAACTCTATCAAGTCTATTAGGTTGAGAAACCAAATCACCATTTAAATAAGCAACAGTTTGTTCAATTAACCAAGGATTACCAAGAACACCTCGACCTATCATAATAGCATCGCAACCTGTTTCATCAAGCATTCTCTTAGCATCTTCTGGTGTTTTAATGTCTCCATTACCTATTACAGGAATATTAACATTATCTTTAACAGCCTTTATAATACTCCAATCAGCCTCTCCTCGATATCCCTGACTCCTAGTTCTAGGGTGCACACATATAGCACTAGCTCCAGCTTTCTCTATGACCTTAGCCACTTCAACTGCATTAATATGATTAGAATCCCAACCACTTCTTATTTTTACAGTAACCGGAACATCAACTGCATCTACAACAGCCTTTACTATATCATAAATCTTAGAAGGTGATTTAAGTAAAGCTGATCCAGCCTGTGCACGTAAAGCCACCTTAGGTACAGGACACCCCATATTAATATCAATAATATCAGGATGCATATTAGAACAAATATACTTAGCTGCAATAACAAAACTTGAAACATCAGTACCAAATATTTGTTGAGAAATAGGTCTTTCAAAATCAGTCATATAAAGCATATCTATCGTCTTTTTATTTCCATACATAATAGCTTTATCACTAACCATCTCTGCATATATAAGTCCACAACCCATTTCCTTACATATTCTTCTAAACGGAGAATTAGAGATTCCTGCCATTGGTGCCAAAACAACCTGATTTGCTATTTCAACATTTCCTATTTTCCACTTCATAACAATCACCAAATTACTTTTTATAAATAATCACTCTAAAAGCAAAGATAGTATACTATAAAACTATAATTTTTTCAAATAAAAATAAAAAGAGCAGATTTTAATTATCCAACTCTTCTAATAATTCAGCTTTACTCATTTTAGAATAATTCTTAATACCTTTTTCTTTAGCAAGTTCTCTTAACTTAGTAATAGACATAGATTCTAAACTAGTTTCTTCATCTTCTTCAGGCATTTTTCCATTCTTAACTAAATAATCAATTTGTTCTTTAGTTAAAGTTTCATATTCAAGTAAAGTCTCAGCAATAAGTTTTAATAAATCTTTATTTGCTTTTATAATTTCAGTTGCTTTTTTATGGCAATCATTAATTATTTTTCTCATTTCCATATCAATTTCATTCGCAACTTCGTTAGAGAAATGTTGACTCTTATTATAATCTCTACCTAAGAAAACACTTCCTTCTTGTTGTTCAAATTGAAGAGGACCTAAATCACTCATACCATACTCAGTTACCATTGCACGTGCTATTTTAGTAGCTTTTTCAAAATCATTATGTGCACCAGTTGTAATTTCACCAAATGTAATTTCTTCAGCTGTACGACCACCAAGTAATCCTGTAATTTCTTCTAATAAATCAGTTTTAGTAGAACACATCTTTTCTTCACTTGGAACCATCATATTATATCCACCTGCTGCACCACGAGGAATAATAGTAACTTTTTGAACATCATTAGCATTATCAAGTTTTAATCCAATAACAGCGTGTCCAGCTTCGTGATAAGCCACTAATTTTCTATCATTTTCACTATACTTATGAGATGCTTTAGCAGGACCCATTAATACACGATCTGTTGCTTCATCTATCTCACTCATAGTTATTTTATCTTTATTACGTCTAACAGCAAGTAAAGCAGCTTCATTAAGTAGGTTTTCCAAATCAGCACCACTAAATCCTGGAGTTCTTTTTGCTAAGTTAGATAAAGTAATACCATCAGCTAATTTCTTATTCTTTGCATGAACAGCAAGAATTTCCTCACGACCTCTAACATCAGGTAAATTAACAGTAACTTGTCTATCAAATCTACCAGGACGTAATAATGCAGGATCAAGTACATCAGGTCTATTTGTAGCAGCTATAATTATTATTCCTTCATTAGCACCAAAACCGTCCATCTCAGTAAGTAATTGGTTAAGTGTTTGTTCACGTTCATCATGTCCTCCACCTAAACCAGTTCCTCTTTGACGACCAACTGCATCTATTTCATCAATAAATATTAAACATGGAGCATTTCTTTTTGCTTGTTGGAACATATCACGTACACGACTTGCTCCAACACCCACGAATAATTCAACAAAGTCTGAGCCACTAATAAAGTAAAATGGAACATTAGCTTCACCTGCAACACTCTTAGCAAGTAATGTTTTACCAGTTCCAGGAGGACCTACTAATAATACTCCCTTAGGAATTCTAGCTCCTAATTTTTGGAACTTTTTAGGATTTTTCAAGAAATCGATTAATTCAGCAACTTCTTCTTTTTCTTCCTTTAGACCAGCAACATCTTTAAATGTAACTTTATTTTTATCATCACTTAAACGAGCTTTGCTCTTACCAAAATCCAAAGAACTTTTATTTCCAGCCATTTGACGATTAAAGAAGAAGAAAGCAAGTCCTATTAATACCACAAAAGGTAATACATTAACAAGAACAATTAACAAAGCTGATGATTCAGGATCAGGTTTAGCAGTCATCTTAAACTCTTGAGCTTCAGAATAATCAACAATCTTCTTCATAACTTGTTCACTCTTTGGAAGTCTTACATAAAAAGATTCATCTTTTTTATATTTTTTTAAAGTACCCTCTACTTCATAAATTTGAGCACTATCCCTAGTAGTAACAGTTATTTCTTTTACTTCTCCACTACTAAGTTCTGTCATAAATTGATTATATGTTAAATTATGAATATTTTGATTTAACACATTAACAAAGTACAAAACGCCAAGAATAATTAAAAACATAAATACATATGGAACTAATCCGCGTTTTATTTCTTTTTTCATATTTTTATTCATTAAATTTCCTCCTCTAACAGTATTTCATTATTATATCATAGTTTTCTTTTTTTGACTTGTCAAATTTAGATTTTTTTATTCCTGGAATCCAAACTATTCTTCCTAAAGAATCAACAACAATAGGCCACAAATCTCTATCTCTAATATCTATCTTCTTATCAATAAATATATCTTTTACCTTTTTCTTACCATTAAGACCTTTAACCTCCATCTTATCACCAAGTTTTCTAGTACGAATGATAAGTGGTAGACTAACTTCATCTGATGACAACCTACAAATAAAGTTTGAATTATCTGAAACATCATCAATCAAAGATATTTTGTGTTTATTAGGAAGTTCAGCATATTTACTAAACTCAATCTCATAAGCAGTTAACTCATCAGTCTCTCTACGTAAGTAAAAATAATCATAACTTTTTATAGCTAAAATTTCATTAGGCAAATTAACTTGCATATTAGCTTTACGAGAATGTAAAACTTGATTCAATAAATCTATATGTTTATCCCCAACTAGAATTAAATCATCTTGATAAAAATCTTCCATAATATAATATAATATTTCTTTTTGAATATAAGGATCCAACTCTAAAAAAGCACTTATTTTTATATATCCAGTTTTTGAATCAACAATTTTTCTATAAGCTTTATCTCTTTCTTTTTCTATATATTTAGAAGCCTCAGCTAAATTATGACTATATTTCAATACTTTCTTATGAACATTAGGATCTTCTTCCTTTAAAAAAGGTAATACATATTTTCTATATCTATTTCTTGTGTACTTCATTTTATGATTGGATTCATCAACATAGTAAAAAACATTATTTAATTTATCATAATCTTCTAATTCTTTTTTCGTATAATGAATCAAAGGTCTCGCAATCTTATAACTACCCATATCTACAATTTCATGAAAACCACTATAACCATTTAAATTAGAACCTCTTATCATTCTCATCAAAACAGTTTCTATTAAATCATCACCATGATGTGCTGTCATCAAGTAATTTGCACGATATTTTTCAACTAAACTTTCAAAAAAGTGATATCTTATATTTCTTGCTTCATTATGAAAATTATCATCACCGTACTTTTCAATTACCATCCCTTCAAACATAACATCATGTTCAGCACAATATTTTTTCATAAATTCAGCTTCTTCTACACTTTGCTTTCTTAAATTATGATTAACATGAGCACAAATAAGTTCCAAATTATACTTTTCCCTAACTTTTAAAAGCATATCGAAAAGAGCCATTGAATCAGGGCCAGAAGAACACCCAATAACTATCCTATCTCCCTTGTTAAATTGAAAATAATCTTCAATTGAAATCATTTATATCACCAATACCATTCTATACGAAATTCATCATTTTATCAATATAAAACAAAGAAATTACAAAACAAAAAAGTTAATCCTAAAATTAACTTTTTTTACCTAAGGAATTCTTAAAATTATCTCTCCATCTTTAGAATAAGAGTACTTTTCCCTAGCATATCTCGCTATATAATCAGGATCTTGTAATTTATCAGCATCAACTTGTAATTCATCTTGTTTTTCTTTTAAAGACACTAACTTTTCTTTTAATTCTTTCTTTTCTTTATATTTATCATAAATTTCTACCCAATATTTACCAATAGTATAAGTCGTACCAATAATAATTACTAAAGATGTAATACCTAAAAAAAATAATCTTTTTCTTTTCTTTTTATCCTTTTTCTTCTTCTGCAAGGATACCACCACCTTACTATTTATATAGAGTATATCACAAACCAACAAAAAAAGAGTCGAACTATAACTCTTTCTTATTCACTTTACACTTTTTTAACACTTTTTTCAAATATACTTTAAAAGAATTAACATACTGACTCAACCGAATATTACCAACTAAGTAACCAATCCCTATCATCAAGAAAAAATATATATGAATAATACCATTATTTATTTTTTGTATCAAAAGAAAATATAACAAAGTAAAATCTAAAATATAAACAAAAGTAATTATAACTTTAAAATATATATTTTTAGTAAACAAAAATCGATAATTTAGATTAGTACATATAGAAAAGATAATTCCAAAAACAAAAGAAAAGAAAAGCGAAACAATTTGAATACGTAAATTCATTACTTAAATAATCTATTAAATAAACTATTTTCTTTTGCTTTTTTATCGTTATCTTCCAAATAATTAACCCCTTTAACAAGACCACGTATAGATACATGTCCCTGTAATGTATCAAGTTTTATTAATTCTAGATCTTCCCCTTTAATCAAAATAAAACCCATACTAGTCTCTAATAAAAATTGTTCCGTATCAAAGTTTTCTATTTTTTTTACACCAGTAATCATTAAATTCTTTCTTTCAACTAAACTTATACCATGACTATAATTCGTTATTGTATCCTGTTTTTCCATATTATTTCCTCCTAACAAATAATATGTTTAAATAAAAAAAATATTACAAAAAAGTCAATGCTTAATACATTGACTAATTACTAGAACCTAAATTGTTCTTTAATTTTTTATTTTTTGATATTAACATAACAAATACTATAATACTTATAAGAAAATATAAACCAAAAGCAATAGCTAAAATCATAACTAAGTTATTATTATCTTCACTTTTATCATTAGCTTTATTTACAGTATTATTATCACTTTTTTGATCTGATATAATATCAATTTCATCATTAGTAGTACTGTTATCACTTAATTCTTTATCAGTATAAATATTTTCTGACGGACTAATATACAAATAAGAACTATAATTCTCATATGAAATAGGTTTAGTAGAATTAATAGTTAACTTACCATCACCATTAAATACAATTTTTCCATTATAATCAAAATCGATACCTACACCATCAGTAGTTATATTATTATCACCAACTAAGTTTATAACAAAAGTAATTCCATCTTGAGCTGTACCATAACAATTTAATTTTAAAGAATTACCATTATAATTATTTAATGTTAAAGTAACAGTATTAGAATCTTTTGTAACTGTTGCTGTTTGAGATGTATTACTATCGAAAACCTCTTCACCATCTACAATCCAATCATATGGTAAACCAGCAGCATTAACATCTACAGCAAAAAACAAACCCACTACCAAAAATAAAAATATATATCTAAACTTCATCTAAATCCTCCTCTAGGATAACTATAACACAAAAAAGTTACAAATAATAATCATAATAATAATAATAATACGTAAATAATATTTTGACAGTGTAAAATATAGACAAAAAAAGATGATTTCTCATCTTTATAATTTACTACTCTTCTTCTGTGCTATCTTCAGCTTTATTATAAGCATCGATAATAGCATCTTCAAACATAGATCTTACTTCAGGATTAATTGGATGAGCTATATCTCTATATCCACCTGCTGCTGTCTTACGACTTGGCATTGCTATAAATAGTCCATTATCTCCTTCAATAATTCTAATATCATGAACTGCAAAACTATCATCTAGTAATACTGATGCAATTCCTTTCATACGAGATCCTTCTTTTTCAATCTTACGTACATTTACAGATGTAATCTTCATGTTTTGTCCTCCCTCTAAAAGTATATCTACTTTCTAATTACATTGTATACTACTAAGAAAAAAAAATCAACAACTATTTTTCTAGTATAATTGATTTCATTTCCAAATTATTAATTAACACATCATTATAACTATAAGATTTAATTCTGTTAGTATGATCAAGCACTCTAACCGTAAAAACAGCTGAATAACTAGAAACTATTCTTCCTACAAATTCATCTGTTTGATTTCTGGCACCTTTAAATTTAAATGCAAAAACTTCTCCCTTATTCTCTGTTATAAACTTCTTTATTTTTGATATATTCATCTAGGATACCCCACAAACATTGTACCATTAGTTATAATACCACCAAAACCATCAGTACCATATTTTGTTTTCTCAATTAAAGGCAACAAATCAATACTTTCATTTTTTAAAGAGAGAGCTATAGAAGATGCTATAATTGCTGGATCCAAAGCATGAATGTTAATACGCTTAGGACTAGAAGCAAAATTAGATCCAGCTTTAATTAATTCCTCATAATTTGATTGACAAGCACCAGAAATAATAATCAATTTATTTTGATCTTTTTCATAATTTCTTGCCATCTTCACTGTTTTCACAAAATTACTACTATTTTGATAATTATCAAGATTTTTTTTATCATTCTTTTTCTTATAATAAGCATCATGACCAGTTATAACTAAGATATCAGGTCTATATTCTTTTAAATACTTACTAATATGGGAAGGAAATTCATTTTCATTTAAAGAAAAACCATAAGCTTCAACATTCAAATCATGATAAAAATTTATACATCTTTCCAAATACTCTTCATCCCCATCTATATGAAGTATCTTCCCAGGTAAATAAAAATATTCATCACGATTTAAATCAATACTTTTCAAATTCTCATGAATAATTTCCCTATCTGATTTTACTACATTAATCTTTCCCTCTTCTTTTTTTAAATCAGAAATATCACTATCAGCATACAGTCGAAGATCGACACCCTTCAATGTAACAACATCATCTGTAATATCTATAATTTTAAATAAAATATCATTATGATAAGATTTACGACTTACAATATCACCTATCTTTAAATTCATAAAATCATCTCCAACTAATTTTATGATAAAAAAAAAGAAATAGAACTAAGAAATTCTATTACTCATCTCCACAAAAACTTCAACAGGTAACTGTTCAGCTCTAGAAGATAAACTAAACCCGTTACTAACTAATACATCTTCTATAGTCTTTAAATCATAATTGTTCAAATTATTACGTATTGTCTTTCTTTTAAATTTAAAACTATCTCTCACTAATTTATGAAATACATCTTTATTATTTACCTTTGTCTTATTCTCTTTTTTAGAAAAAGATACTACAACACTATCAACATTCGGAACTGGCACAAACTCATTACGTGAAACTAAAAACTCTTTTTTTACATCATAATAGTAATTCAAAAACACAGAAATAGAACCATAATCTCTACTACCTTCGTTAGCACTAAATCTATCTCCAACTTCTTTTTGAACCATCATAACAATCTTTTTAAAAGAAATATCTGCATCTATTAATTTCATTAATATAGGTGTTGTAATATAATAAGGAACATTACTAACAAAATAAATATTATCATATGAGTAATTTCCTATATCTTTAGAAATATTTCTAGACATAAAATCATCAAAAATAAAATTAATATTACCAAAATCACTAGCTAAATTTTCTAAGTATGAAAACAAATCAGAATCTATTTCATAAGCAACAACCATCTTAGAAACTTTTGATAACTTTTTTGTCAAAATCCCACGTCCAGGACCAACCTCAATAACCAAATCATTTTTAGTTATATCACAAACAGAAACTATTTTATCAACAACCCTCTCGTCCTTTAAAAAATTTTGCCCAAATTTCTTCTTAAATTTAAAGTTATCCATAAATATCACCTACAAAAATTATATAATAAAAAAAGGCATAAGTCTATAAAACCTCAACCTTAGAGTCTTTATCCATATTTCTATTTGCACTAATTAAAAAGAAAATGTTAGAAACTATCAATCCATAAATAAAAATTTGCATAAATGGTAGAAAATCTTCAAAATAAGAAAAATTAATACCATAACCCATAATTTCATTCAAAACCATTTGTTTATCAAAAATTGCTCTGTAACAAACAAAATTAATAACAGTAAAAACTAATACACTTGTAATATTATAAAATATATTTTGTGTTACAGCTTTTTGATGAAAAAGATAATTTACAGTATAAAGAACTAACAAAATAACAAATGGTAAAAATATATAAATAGAAGACATTATACTTCTACCAACTCTACTATCCATAGAAAGTACTATAAAAAATGAAACACCAAAACCTATAATTAAAAGAATAAATTTTAAAAAAGAAAAGATTAAGTTAAGAATTTTAATCATATTAAACCTCCAATTTTTTTTGATACCATAAAGCTATATCATATACAAAGTCAATTGAATTCTTATAGTCATCAAGTAAACTATAATAAGAATCCCTTGTTTTATCATACAAGGTTTCTTTAATATTAGTACTAGGAAAATAATAACTACTATTACTCTTAATTTCCTTTTGAATATAATCTGTAGATTTAATAAGATTATCTATTTCATTTTGTAAAAATAAAGAAGAATCATCTAAACCATTAAGTTTCAAATTTTTATTAGTTGTTAAATCATAAAGTTGTTTAACTAAACATTCATCAGATATCACACTCTGATAATATTGTTGCATTTCATAATTATCTTTTATATAAATCTTATTTTTTGTTAAAAGCTTATCAAAAGAAGAAGTATCTATTTTATCAACACAAGTATTTAACTTTGATTGTACTTGCACCATACTAAACAAATCCTCTTGACCCTTATAATTATTTGAATCAAACGAATTAGCAATCCCACGTATAGAATTTAATTTTTGCTTCATTTCTTTATAAGTTGTAAATTCGGTATCCTGCACTTCATATGAACTATTTACTTCTTTATAACTATAAATATTAGAAAACAAAAGAAAAAAAGAAAAACCAAATATAAGACCAGTTATAGAAAAAGCAAAAACATAAGAAAACTCTTTTATAATTTTCATAATAATCACTCCTACAAAATTTCAATATCTTCATCATCATTTATATTTTTATTTTTATCATCAGATACAAAATCACCAGGTCCACCTATCATTTCAATATCATCAGAATTATTATCATCACCTTTATTGTTATCGTGCTCGTCTTCATTAGAAGAATTCTGTCCTCTTACAGTTTTTATAAGTTTTAATATATCAAAAATAACAATTCCCAAACAAGGAACAACTACCAACAAAACCCATCCATATGCTTGAGTCAAAACATATTGAATATAACCAATCTTAGGTATTTTTAAAATAACTTTTCCATACACATTATCACTAGAAACTAATGCAGAATCTTCGGTATTATTATTATCACCTTTTGTTCTATAAAAGTATCCCTTTTCAGACTTTTCAATACCAACTATTCTATGTGTGATGGTAAGACCAGAATACCTTGGATCACTAGATAAAAATGTAATAATATCCCCTTTCTTTAATTCATCAGGTTCCTTCCGCATAATAACAATAGCATCTTCTACTTTAATAGTAGGAACCATACTAGGACTGATAATAACATAGGCTCCAAACAAAGGGGACTTTGGATTACCGCTTTTAACATTACGTATCATATCAATAAAATAAAAAGTAAATAAAACTGCTACCAATATTAATATAATTAGAATTGAATATAGAAATACTTTTGCTACAAAATGATACACACTATAGACAAGCTTTAAAATATCTTTAAAACTTTTTTTACTATATTTACTAGATTCATTATGATCAAAAGTAATATCCATAGACAACCCTCCTATTTTAATCTAACATAATAATAACACGAAACACAAAAAAAAGCACTACTTAATAATAGTACTTCTACATACTTGCATAAACAAGTACTTTAATTTTAAAAGATCTCGAAACATCATCAATCAAATATTTATCACTAAGCCACATTTTTAAACGGAATTCATCACTATAATTAGTAGTTGCAGCCTTCTTACCAGAAAACTTTCCAGAATATAAAAGCATAGTGTTAGTATCAACTGAAATATTAGTTAAAGATGTATTAGGATTTTCCTTAAATGTTGTTGGAGAAAGAACAGTAGAAAAATCACCACCATCTTTCTTTTCTAAATAAATTTTAACATATTGGTTATCAATTTTATTATCAACAGTTAAAGACTTAGCCCTTACTTCATAAAAAACAGTTGTATTACCACGTATAGCTGAAGAAACTTGAAAATCAAATGATTTAGTTTGTTTTACTCCAACTTCATCAGATACAGGTAGTGCATCATTTATATCAATAACACTATCACCTTCTAAATATTCGAAAGTTATACCACCAGAACGTACAGTATTATCAACTCTAGATATTGCAGAAAAAACAAAAATTGCATAACTAATACCGACAATAGCAACAATCAATAAAGCTACACCAAAAACAGACAATAAAACCTGTTTAGAATCATCACGAATCATAAAATCACCTTATAATAAGGGTATCACACATAAAAATATGAATCAAGATAAAAAGACTTCTAAGAAGCCTTTCCATAAACATTTACCTTAACTGTATAAGATTTATCCATTTCAACCACTGCATCTTCCTTAATCCACATTCTCAAACGATAATTATCAGTTCCACTCTTTTTTCTGTTAAGCTTATAAAGTACCATAGAACCATTTGGAGAACCAATTTTAGATTTCTTAGTTATAGATTTAAAAATAGTAGGTTCCATTACTTGTTCATAAGAACCACTATTTTGTTTTTCTAAATACAATTTTATAGAATTATCAGATATTGTTGAACTTTTATCCTTTATAGCCGCGATTTCATAAGTAATTGAACCATTTACAATATTTGATTTAATAGTAAAATCAAAATATTCGCCTTTTCCATTTAAATGTTTACCAACTTCATCACTAGTAGGTAATGCATCCTGAATTGAAATACCATTCATATTTTCAGTATACGTCATAGAAATCTTAGAATTAATACCTCCACTGCCGTTAGAGCCATTATCAGAATTATTTCTATCATCATCAGATGCAGCCTTTTTAAAAGCTGTAAAAGATAAACATAAAACTAATATTACTAAAATAGTAACTAGTATTACAGAAATAAATATAAATTTAGAGGAATTACTTTTATTTTCTTGAGTACTATTCATAAAATCACCTTCCTTAATTCTTAGCTAAAACATTTAACTTAATCTTAAATTGTTTTGCCTCAGATGTAATTTGATAATTATCAGAAAGCCACATTCTTAATCTAAATGATTGTGTTCCACTATTACTAAACTTTCCAACATAAAGTTGCTTTGCATTAGCAGCAATAGAAGAATTCTTAAGTTCAGAATAAGTAGGTACTATCTTATCATATCCATTCACTGCGGTATCTGAAGTGGAATCAGTCAAATACATTTTCACATACTGAGGATCTAATCTATTATCAACACCAACTTCTGTAGTATAAACTTCATATTGGATATTTTGTCTACCAGACATTTTGCAAGATACAGAAAAATCAAAATACTTATTTTCTTTGTCATTTCCTTGCATCTTTTTACCTATCTCATCAGATACAGGTAAAGCATCAGTTAATGTTATTCCATTATTTTCTTCAGTATAAGTAAAAGTCAATTCTCCGGTACTAATAATGTTTTTCTTTTGACCTATTCCTTTAAAATAAAATACAGCAAATGAAAATCCAACAACCAAACCAATTAACAATACTATTAAAAGAGATGAAAATATAACTTTCCTTCGGAATTCATCATCTTTTTTATCAACTTTTTCCATTAACACACCTTCTTCATTCTATAAGAAAACATTATCATAATTACTTACCTAAGTCAAACAATTTTAAAGCATTATTAGTAGTTACAGAAGCAACTTCAGATGTTGAAATTTCCTTTATCTCAGCTATTTTTTCAGCTATTATTGGAATATATTTAGAACTATTTACACTACCACGATATGGAGTCGGAGTTAAATATGGACTATCGGTTTCTAAAACTATCGATTCTAGAGGTATTTCCTTCACAACCAAAGGCAACTTACTATTTTTAAAAGTAACAACACCACCAATACCTAGCAAAAATCCCATTTTTATATATTCTTTCGCAATCTCTAAACTACCTGAAAAACAATGAATAACACCATTCAGAGAATAATTTTTTAAAATATCAACGGTATCTTTAGTAGCATCTCTACTATGAATAACAACAGGTAAATTAAGTTCAGAAGCTAAATCAAGTTGTTTCTTAAAGAGAATTATTTGTTCATCTCTATTTTCCTTACCATAATGATAATCCAAACCAATTTCACCAATACCAACTATTTTTTTATATTTTAGGCAAAGTTCCCTCAATTTTAACAAATCAGTATCAGTATACTTAGAAGCTTGATCAGGATGAAAACCAATCGTTGCATAAACAATATTATAATTATCAACAAAAGTACATACATCATTAACAGTATCAATTTCACAAAACGAAGCAATTATTTGTGACATACCAGCTTTTTCATCTTCTAAAATAACTTCAGGTATATCAGAATAAAACTCTGATGATAAATGACAATGTGTATCTATAAACATATTAACACCTCAATTATATATTAACATAAAAAAACAAAACATCACACATTATGATGTTTTTTCATGCATTTTTGATATACACAAGCTTTAATATAATAATAAGTAATAACCATAAAATAAGCTATATCCAACATATTTCTTGAATTTACAATTACTAAAATCATCAAAAAAGCAAAACTAAAATAGACAACATTGTAATTAATCATTTTGAAAAGCTTAGTATGCTCCATATAGATTTTCTCCTTTCATAGTTTTTACTACTATGATACTACCTTCCAAATATAACACAAAAAAAAGAATTATAAACAACATATTATAATTCTTTTCATACTATTTACATTATTTTGTCAACTTTTCTAAAATACTTTCCCTATCAACACGTTGAAATAACACTTCAGGAATATTTAATTTATAACTGTTATTATTAACAAAGTCTAAACTATCATTAAAGTTATTAATTTGGTTTAATATAGATTTAGAAGTACTAGGTAAATAAGCACCTAAGAACAAAGCACAAACACGGATAGATTCTAACAAATTATATAATACTGTTTCTAATCTATCTCTTTTTGCTTCATCTTTAGCTAAAGCCCAAGGCATTGTCTCATCGATATACTTATTGCTAGCTCTTAATACGTTAAATATCTCAGTAACTGCATCACTAATTTCCAAATTATCCATTTTCTTTTCTACTTTACTATCAAGATTATGTATCTTAGAAATAAACTCATCATCAATGCTTTCCAAAACATTTTTATTAGTAATTACACCATCAAAATACTTTTGCCCCATTGAAATTGTTCTATGAACTAAATTACCTAAAACATTAGCAAGATCACTATTAATTCTTTCTATGAGTAAGTCATAAGTAATATTTCCATCACTAGAAAAAGGAATTTCATGAATCAAATAATAACGAACAGCATCTACCCCAAATAAATCAACTAAGTCATCAGCATATATAACATTACCTTTACTTTTACTCATTTTGTCATCATTCATTAATAACCATGGATGTCCAAAAATCTTCTTAGGAATATCTAGTCCTAAAGACCACAAGAAACATGGCCAATAAATTGAATGAAAACGAATAATATCTTTACCTATCAAATGTAAATCTGCTGGCCAATATTTCTTAAAAGTATCAGAAGAAGATTCTACATCATATCCAATATTAGTAATATAGTTAGTTAAAGCATCTAGCCAAACATAAACAACATGCTTCGGATCAAAATCAACTGGAATACCCCAAGAAAATGAAGTTCTAGAAACACATAAATCTTGCAATCCAGGTTTTATAAAATTATTTAACATTTCATTTTTTCTAGCAACAGGTTGAATAAAATCAGGATGACTTTCAATATAATCTTCTAACTTTTTTTGATATTTAGATAATTTAAAGAAATATGCCTCTTCTGATGCCTCATGAACATCTCTACCACAATCAGGACATTTTCCATCAACAAGTTGAGCTTCAGTCCAAAAAGATTCGCAAGGAGTACAATAAAGTCCCTTATATTCTCCCTTATAAATATCTCCCTGATCATACATTTTTTTAAATATATGTTGTACTACCTTTTCATGATTAGGATCAGTAGTTCTAACAAACTTATCATAACTAGTATCCATTATATCCCAAATTCTTTTTATTTCTGATGAAACATCATCAACAAACTCTTTAGGAGTTACTCCCTTTTCTCTAGCTTTTATTTCTATTTTTTCACCATGTTCATCAGTACCAGTTTGAAAATAAACATCAAACCCCTTTAATCTCTTATATCTAGCAATAGAATCTGCCAAAACAACTTCATAAGTATTACCAATATGAGGCTTACCCGAAGTATAAGCTATAGCTGTACTAATATAATATTTTTCTTTCATATCATTTCACCCTTTCTTAAAACAAAAAAATACTATAATTATAAGGACGAATCATCGCGGTACCACCTTACTTTATAATAATAGTATTATACACTTAAATAGTTAACGCCTATATACGTCTATATCTACATATCGATATAACAGTTCAGAAGCCATACTTTATAAATAATCTTTATCTATTCCCACCAACTAGACTCTCTTAAAAAGACTAAATTTTCATAAAGCTCTTCATCAAAACATTTAATAATAGCTATTCTATCATATTAATTGTTATTCTTCAATATGCTTTCCCAAAAAACTGGAAATAATAGAAACTAATTTAATATCAACTTCATTAACAACCTCGGTATCAGAAAATATAACAACTGATCCAATAGCGTCACCATTCATAATTATAGGACTTATAATATAAGAATATTTTTCTTTAACTCCATCAGCAAACTCCACCTCTGCAAAATTCTTTTCAATCACAATCTCTCTATCATCTATTTTTTGATAAATAAATTTAGAAATATTCTTTCCAAGGTACTTGTTCTTTGCATTACCAGATATAGAAATAATTTTATCACGATCAGATATAAAGGCATCTTTAAGTAAGTTTTGATTAATAGTATTTACAAGTTCCTTTGATATATCACTTAGATCATTCATAGACGAGTACTTTTTTAAAGAAATAGTTTCATCATCTACATATATTTCTAATGACTCTCCATCACGAATACGCAATGTTCTTCTAATTTCTTTAGGAATAACAATTCTTCCTAAATCATCTACTCTTCTTACTACACCAGTTGTTTTCATCTTCTTTCCTCTCTTTCATCTATAAATATTATTTCTGAATTTTTTTTATTTTATACATTATTCCTAATATTATTATAATATTTATTTCCAAAAAATCCCTTGGTAAATATTTCCAAATAGTTAACAAAAAAAGAATGCAATCATGCATTCTTCCTACTCGTCAAAAATATGAGAATTTGCCTTAGTAAATAAATATCTTTCACCTTGCTCTGCAACCAAAGAAAGTAAGGTTCTATCTTTCACTAAAATCTTTATTGAAATATTCTCATTAAGTTGTTTTATATATGTTGTTTTCATATATTTAGAAAATAACTTCATAATAGATTCTTTAACTTTTTCATCTATTTGATCATCATAAATATCAGCAATTTCTATTAACAATTTATTATTAATATTATTATTAAGACTCATCTTAACGGTCTTTTTTATTTCTTTATTAATAGAATCCAAATCTTTTTTCATTATTTTAATAATCTCAGTTTCTCTAACTGGTTCAAATTCTTCAATCTTTTTAACCAAATAATTATTTCTAATTTTTTTTAATCCCTGAAAATCAGTTATAACAAGATCTCTGAAATTATTTAAAATAAAATTCATTTTACTACTATCAAGTATAACTTTCTCTTTCTTAGCTAAAGATAATAACTTAGATTTAATAACATCCATAGAATCAAGAGGAGGACTTTTAATTAAAGAAATTATATCATTATCAATCAAAGCATCTGTATTATTTTTTACTAAATCAATGACAGCATTCTTATAGTTACTTAAATGCTGTTTCTTGAAATTTTCCAAAGTATCCGTCATACTAACACCCTCCTGCACGATTCGACTATATCAAGAATAACAATCCTTGAATTTTTAGTCAATAGATTTTATAAAATTATCTAAAATATAATCAAGCAATTCTGTTAAATAATATAGAGGATGTTTTTCGAGTTTGATAGTATCCAAAATTATTAACAAATTACTTCCTCTACTTTTAAACCTAAACATAGGAGTAATCTTAAATGATTCCATAAATAAATCCTCAGTATCAAACTTTTCTACAACTTCCTTAGGAAAACATAATTCTATGTAATTTTTAGTTTGAACAACACTTTTCAATCCAATTTTCAAAGCTTGTTTCTCAAACCACTCCTCATACATATAAATAACTAAGCTTTGATCTAATTTACCAAATCTATCTTCCAATTCTCCCTTTATTTGATCTAGACTATGTTTAGAATCAACTTCATTAATTTTTTTATGAATTTCAATCTTTAATCCTTCATCACTTACATAACTATCATCAATATGAGTAGAAACATTAATAAGAGGAACACTATTGTCATCATCTAAATCATCTAATGAAACATCTCTACCTTTTCTTCTTTCAACTTCAATATTTAACATTTTCAAATACAAATCAATACCTACAGTATCTATAAAACCAGCTTGTTCACTTCCCAAGATATCTCCGGCACCTCTAATAGACAAATCCCTAGTAGCTATAGAAAATCCACTACCAAGTTCTGTAAATTCCTTTATAACGTTAAGTCTTTTAATAGCTGTTTCAGTTAATACCTTAGATTTATTATACATTAAATATGCATAAGCAAACTTATTTGATCTACCAACCCTACCTCTAATTTGATATAGTTGACTAAGTCCAAAATGATCAGCATCTAAAACAATTAACGTATTAACATTAGGTATATCTATACCTGTTTCTATAATAGTCGTACAAACTAAAACATCAAACTCGTGTTTAATAAATCCAGTCATTTTATTTTCTAATTCAATCTTACTCATCTGCCCATGCGCAAATGAAACACTAGCATCAGGTACTAAACTCTTTATTTCATTAACTTTTCTTTCTATACTCTCAACTTTATTAAATAATATATATGTCTGGCCATTTCTAGATAACTCTTTATATATAGCATCTCTAATGATTTGCCTATTTTCTTCTACAACATAAGTCTGTATAGGATAACGATCAACAGGAGGCGTTTCAATTAAAGAAAGACTTCTCATCCCTACCATAGACATTTGTAAAGTTCTAGGAATAGGAGTAGCCGTTAATGTAAGAACGTCTACATTAGTTTTATATTCCTTTATCTTCTCTTTATGTGTAACACCAAAACGTTGTTCCTCATCAACAACTAATAATCCTAAATCTTTAGGAACTATATCACTACTTAATAATCTATGCGTACCAAAAATCAAATCAATGGTACCATCTTTTAAACCAGAAATAATATTATTAACTTCCTTTTTAGAAGTAAATCTATTTAGTAGAGCTATATTAACAGGAAAATTTTTAAAACGTTTTAAAGCATTATCATAATGTTGACTGGACAAAATAGTAGTAGGACACAAAAATAAAACTTGTTTTGAATCCAATATTGCTTTAAAAGTAGCTCTAAATGCCACCTCTGTCTTACCGAATCCAACATCTCCACACAACAATCTATCCATAGGTGTAGCCTTCTCCATATCAAGTTTAATTTGATTAACTGCTATTTGTTGATCAGGAGTTAAAGTAAAACCACAATCATCCTCAAACTGTTCCATTAATTTATTGTCAGGACTAAAAGCAAAGCCTTTCTGCAATTCTCTCTCAGCATAAAGTTTAAGTAACTTATCAGCCATATCCGCAACTTTTTGTTTAACTCTATTTTTAGTCTTTTTCCAATCTATACCATCCATTTTATTAATTTTAGGAACAGAGCCATCTTTACCAACATACTTTGTAAGTAAATCTATCTTTTCAACAGGAATATAAAGCTTATCTTTTCCACTATATAATACTTCCAAATAATCTTTACTTATATTATTCATTGTAAGTACTTTAATTCCATTATAGATACCTATACCATGAGAGTTATGAACTACATAATCACCAATTTCTAAATTATCAACATTTTTTATTTTAGAACCATATTTAAATTTAGTTTTATATTTTTTATTTGAGCTACTATCAATAAATAACTCATGTGAAGTAAGAATCACAAAATCATCGCAAATAAATCCAGTTTGTAAACTAATATCAACTAAATTAACAAAACCTTTAGAAATATTATTAACATCAGTTTCTACTATCTTCATATTTAAAAACTTTCTAATATTTCTAAATTTGGTTTTAGGAACACATATAACTACAGTTTTATTACTAGAAAGTTGTGCATTAATAAAGTTATTAATACTATCAATATTTTCATTAAACACAGAAATAGTAGATAAATTAACAGAAACTATATCATTTTTATCTATAAAACTAGACAAATTGTTAATATCTAAATAATAAAAATATTCTTTTTCCTTAATATCATTCAAAGAAAACATATAATTACCATTAAATTCAGTATCCTTTTCAGTTTTATAATTGAAACATTCTTTTAATATCATATCATTACTAACTTGCAACTGATTATAATCTTTAAAAGCCACAATTACATCTTCCATATACTCTGAAATATTTACAACATCACCATAATTAGGTAAATACTTTTGTTTAACTAAATCAAGATCCAATTGATCACTATCTACAACAAATTCTGTAAAAGGTCTTATTATAACTGACTTTAATTGTTCCTTAGATTTTTGCGTAGTAATAGAAAAAGAACGAATTGATTCAATAACATCACCAAAAAATTCTATTCTAACAGGATCATCATATCCTAATGGAAAAACATCAATAACAAATCCACGAACTCCAACCTCACCAGTTTTTGTAACTATCGATTCCCTTTTATAACCAGAATTAATCAGCTTAGCAACCAACTTCTTAGGACTAATTTCATCACCAATATTAAAGTTACAAATTGCATTTTCAAATACAGATTTTTTAGGCAAAAATCGTAAATATCCCATCAAATTTGTAATAATTATTTTAGGAGTTAAAGAAATAGCTTGATTCAAAGTTTCAAGACGTGTAATTTCTAACTCTGGACTCATAGCAATAGCCTCACTAGTTAAAAAGTCATCCATCGGAAATAAAAAAACAGAATCAGTATAACTTTCTAACGAAGAAAATAAATGGTTTGCTTCATAAAGAGAATTAGTAACAACCAATATATTTTTTTTATTTTCTATTAAAAGATTATATAAATAGGCACAAAAAAACTCATCGGTAATTCCAGTTATACCCATGCCTTTTTTATAATCAATAGAAATCATATCCTGAAACAAATTCATTTTTATCACCTATTTTTTCTATTATATTTATTCATTAAAACATCAAATTCATCAACAAAAAAATCTGAAATTATAGATACTGTTTTATCCCTCACTGAATCTAAAATTTGTTGTTCAGAAGCAGAAAATCTACCAAGAACATAATCAACAACATCTTTTTTTTCACTCTTAGAGATTCCGATTTTCAATCTTTTATACTTATTAGAACCCAAATGTAATTCAATATTTTTTAGTCCATTATGTCCACCACTACTACCAGAAGGTTTTAATTTAAAGTTTCCCAAAGACAAATCCATATCATCACTAACAACAAAGATATCGGATATAGATATTTTATAAAAATCTACAAACTTACGAACTACTTCACCAGACAAATTCATATAAGATTGTGGTTTTAAAAAAATAACATCAAAATCATTTACTTTAGTTTTTAAATAAAGACCATTATATTTTTGTTTAAAAGCTCCCAGATTATTCTTTTCTACATAATTATCAATAACAGAAAAGCCAACATTATGTCTAGTATTTTCATATTCTTTACCAGGATTACCAAGGCCTACAATTAATTTCATATTATCACCACTATTACTTACTTTCATCTTTAAAATCATTATATTCTTTATAAACAATTGATTTAGATATTCCTCTTTCTTTCGCAACTTTCTTAAAAGCATCCATTTCACTTAAACCATCATCTAAATAAAGTTTAACATGAGAAATAATATCAATATCTGAGAAATCTACTTGTTCAGTATTTCCCTCTACAATAAGAACAAACTCACCTTTTAATTTATCAAAATTTCCAAGGACCTCATCTATAGTTCCTCTATATATTTCTTCATATAACTTAGAGATTTCTCTAGAAAGAGAAATATGTCTATTTCCAAATATTTTTCTCATATTTTCCAAAGTATTAATAATACGATGAGGTGCTTCATAAAAAATCATCGTATATGGATAAAGTTTTAATGCTTCCAACTCCTGCTTCTGCTTACTATTTTTAGAATTTAAAAAACCATAAAATAAAAATTTAGAAGGGGCTATACCAGAAGAAATTAAAGCAGGAACAAATGCAGTCGCACCAGGTAAACCAATTACAGAATAACCATTATCTATAACTTCTTGAACAACTCTAAAACCAGGATCACTAATAATAGGACTTCCTTGATCAGTAACTAATCCCACTTTTAACCCATCTTTTATATATTTAACAACATCATATTTAATACTATCTTCATTATATTCATGACAACTAATTAGTTTTTGTTTGATATCATACTTTTTTAATAAACTTCCAGTCACCCTAGTATCTTCACATAACAAAATATCTACTTCTCTTAATAGTTTAAGACTTCTTATAGTTATATCATCTAAATTACCTATTGGAGTGGGAATTAAATAAAGAGCATTTTCATTTTTATAACTTTTTTGTAACATAATAACAACTACCTTTCAAAAAATAATTTTTCATATTGAACAGTTTTCTTTCCATTTTTATCATATAAAATAAAAGGTTCAAGTATCTTCATTCCATATTTGCCATTCTTAATTGCATAAACTAAAACTATACTAGCACAAGCATTAATATTATCATATACAAACTGAACCTTTTTTATAGAAAAATTATTTTGTTTACAAAGTAATACAATATACTCAAATTGACTAGCATCATATACAAAAAACAAACTACCATGATTTTTTAACAATCTAATTGCACTTTCAAACAATTCCTGAATATTTAAAGTCTCTTGATTTCTAGCTATTGACAATTGCGTTGTTTTATTAGCCTTGCCAAAATAATAAGGAGGATTAGAAACAACAACATCATACTTATTAAGTAATTCCTTCTTTTTAGAATAACATTTAATATCATCACAAACTAAATTAATTTTGTCTTCCATTGAATTATAATGAATAGTATCTCTAAATAACTCACATAATTCAGGTTGAATATCAATAGCATCAATTAATTTATTATTTTTTGTTGAAAGAATTAAAGAAACTATCCCTGTTCCAGATCCAATATCCAAAATTTTTTTATCAGTTAAACGAAGATCTACAAAATTAGCAAGTAACACACCATCAACAGAAAATTTAAAGTACTCATCATCTTGATAGATTTTCACATTTTCATATCCTAGCAAATCATTTAGCACTTTCATATAAACCCTCACAAGGTATTTCTACATAATTTCCTTTAGATATTTCTAATTTACAAGTCTTTTTAAAAATATCAACACCAACAACCTTGCCAACACCAACATCAGTTTCAACATAAGAACCAATCTTAGGTAAATCTCTCTTCATCTCAGTATATTGATCATTTTCATAATTAAGGCAACACAAAAGTCTACCACAAACACCATTTATTTTATTAGGATTCAATGCCAAAAACTGATTTTTTGCCATATTTATAGAAACACTATTAAAATCAGTTAAAAACGTATTACAACATAAAAACAACCCACAAGGTCCAATTCCACCAACTAATTTAGCTTTATCTCTTACACCAATTTGTCTAAGTTCAATTCTAGTTTTATATTTTTGTGCCAATTTTTTTGCAAGTTCTCTAAAATCTACCCTCTCATCAGATAAATAAGAGAAATATAATTGACTTCTATCAAATGTATAACTAGCACTAATAAAATTCATAGATAATTTTAATGATTTAGCAATTTTCTTAGCTTCATTTAATGCTTCTTGAGAATCAAAATTATTCTTATCAAATTGCTTCATATCATCAGTTTTTGCTAATCTAATAACTTTCTTTAGAGGTAAATCTAAATTATCTTTTTTTTCTTCAAATACATTAGTTTTACAAATACCTATTTCATATTTGCCCTCGTCCATTTCTACAACAACATACTTGCCCTTACAATTAGGAATAGAATCGGCAGAAAAATAATATATATTATTAGAATATGAAAAAGAAACTGCCACTACTTTATACATCATAAATCACCTCCATTAATTCGATAATAAAATTATGAAACCAAAGCTTACTATTTAAATTAAATTGAACATTTTCCTTATTTTTTTCAATCACAGACAAAAGATTAGATAACAAAACAGGTTCAAAATCAAGATTAAAGTCTAAAAACTTATCACTATTTACCAAATTAGAACGAAGTATTTTAAATAACAATGTTTCTAAAATTTCAAGATTTTTAAATATTGCATTTTTATCATAAAAAATATTTTTCAAATAATAGTCAAATTCTATCAATAAATTATCAGGAGACTTCAATCCATTAACAAATTGAACAATGAACTCATCATATTGAGTATCATCATCTTCTTCTACATCAAGAGATAAAATCTGACATCGTGATACCACAGTTTCTAAAACACGAAAGCGATTGCTGGCAACTAAAATAGCAATAATATTTTCTGGAGGCTCCTCTAAAAATTTTAAAATTGTATTTGCTGAAGAATCGTTCAAAGATTCAGCAGAATCTATAACATAAATCAATTTATTATCTAACATAGACTTTTTAGAATATTGATCTTCCAATTGCAATAACTGTTCCTTTTTAATCCAATACCCATCTGGATTAATATACTTTAAATCAGGATAATTATCAGTATCAATAGCATGAGAAATAAATTCTTTAGAATCTTCATGATCAACATATAAAATCATTTTAATAAATTCCTTTAACACAGGCATATAGTCATTATTACCATTAGTTTCTAATAAGTATGCATGAGAAATTTTATGTTCATCATTTATAGAATGATTGACAAATTCAAAAAACTTAGATTGTTTTTTTATTTTTTCATTCATACCATCACCTCTTAATAAGCTACAAAAGAATAATTTTAAATAATAATAACGCAACTAAACAAGGAACTCCTAAAAAAGCAACAGAAGTAACAGTAACCACATTAATAGGTATTACCATATTAAATTGACTAGCAATCAAATTATAACCATACAAAATAATATAACTCAATACTATTCTTTTCAATAAATTTAAAATTTTATTCATACCGTTCACCTCAATAAACAGTATGATTTTAATAATTTTTTATGCTACTTCTTTTCTATCATTTAAAGCTCTCTCCAAAGTTAAACTATCAATATACTCGATATCAGCCCCCATAGGAACTCCACTAGCTAATCTAGTTATTTTTATATCCAAATCACTCAATATTTTTCTTATATATAATGAAGTTGTTTCACCCTCAATACTAGGTTTGAAAGCAAAAATAATTTCTTTAAAATCTTCATTTTTAATTCTATCAAGTAACTTAGCTAATCCAATATCTTCAGGATTAATACCATCTATAGGAGAAATTAAACCATCAAGAACATGATAATAACCATTGAAAACACCAACGCGTTCAAATAAAAATACACTTTTTGGATCTTCAACTACACACAAAACGTTTTTATTTCTATCCTCATTTGAACATATATAACAATAATCATTCTCAGTAAGATTATTACATTTTTTACACAAATGAACTTTATTCTTTACAGCTTTTAAACTATCAGAAAAAAATTCAACATTATCTTCATCCATACCTAAAATGGAAAAGGCAAATCTTTCAGCGGTTTTTTCGCCTACACCTGATAATAATTTAAAAGACTCTATTAAATTCTTTATACTATCAGGATACATTAAAACAACCCAGGCATAGAATTACCGAATTTTCCCATTTTCTCTTCAGTGCATTCATCAACTTTCTTAAACGCATCATTCATAGCTAATAAAATCATATCTTCTAACATTTCTAAATCATCAGCATCCATTTTAGCATCCTTATTTATCTCAACCTTTATAACCTCTTTAGTTCCTTTAACAGTTACTTTTACCAAAGAACTTTCACCAGTAAATTCTGTATTATCAATTTCACTTTTACTTGTCATCATATCCTTTTGTAATTTTTGTGCTTGTTTCATTAAAGCTTGCATATTCATAAAAAATCCCTCTTTTCTAATTAATTTCTACAATATCACCAAAGTCAGCAAAATTTGACTTTGACTCCTGCACCTCTGGAGTATCAACTATAGTTTTCGCCTCAACAACAGGTTCTTCTTCTATTTTATATTTATTTCCGCTTTTTGTAAATTCTATATATTTCTTTTTCTCATTTTCCCATTCTTCATCAGTAATAAATACTATTTTTTTATCAGTTGTAGTAATTTTACTATATACTTCCATAATAGATTCTAAATTATTTAAATTTTGATCAACAACTGACTGATATTCATAACTAATAATCATACCATTTTCACTAGAAGCACGTAACGTTCCATTTAGAATCTCTGAAACTATATAACCAATTTTTTGATCAAAAACATAATCATTTAAACCATTAATTTTCGCTAAATCAGCATTTTTTTCTACCTTGGAAGCAAGAGCTAATACATTGTGAACCCTAACACTCATCAATTTATGTAAATAATCTAAATCAGATTCTACAGCATTAATACCAATAGAAACATTTTTTTCTTCATTAACCGATTCATCAACATTGATTGAATCATCAATACTATTAGGTTCATCATTCACTTTATCAACACTATCAGACCCACCATCCACCTCAGCAATAGAATTTTCATTAACACTAGTACTACTATTTCCCAAAGATTCATCATTACTAATTATTTCCCGGGAAATAATTTTATTACTATTACCTATTGAATTAATATAATCCAATAATAATATTTCAACATATATATAAGGTTTAGAAGCCTTCTTTAATTCGAACATATTTTCGTTTAATTTTACTAAAAGTTTTTCAGTCCTATAGACATCGATATTAGTACCAGACAAATAGTAATCGACAATTTTATCTTTAAGAAAGATTAGAAATTGATTCATAATTTCCACAATATTTTTACCTGAAGCATAAAATTTATCTAACTTTAATATCATTTGTTTTATATCATTAGATATAATAATCTTATAAAAATCTTCCAAATCAGACTTTGAAATCATATCATTTATCTCATAAAAGTCTTCAACAGTTATCTTACCATTTTTATAAGAAGATAACTTATCCAATGTACTTAGTGAATCTCTCAGACCACCATCAGAATAAATAGAAATTTGTTTTAATGTTTCATCATCTATTTCTATCTTTTCAAGATCTGATATTTCACGTAATCTATTAACATTACAATCATCAGAAATACGTTTAAATGAAAAGCATTGACATCTAGATATAATAGTACTAGAAACTTTCTGAGGATCAGTAGTAGCAAGTATAAAAATAACATGCTTAGGAGGTTCCTCTAAAGTCTTTAAAAGAGCATTAAAAGCACCAGCTGTCAACATATGAACCTCGTCTATAATATATACTTTATACTTAAGACTATTAGGAACCAAATTAACTTTACTCTTTATTTCTCTTATTTCATCAACACCATTATTAGAAGCAGCATCAATTTCAATAATATCAACACATTCTTTTTCAGCAGAAGCAATACAACTATCACACTTTTCACAGGGATTACCATTAGAGTTATTAGTACAATTAACCGCCCTAGCAAATATTTTAGCAACAGTAGTTTTTCCAATACCACGTGGACCAAAAAACATATAAGCATGGCTAATTTTATCATTCAAAATAGAGTTTTTTAATGTTTCTATAATATACTTTTGATCAACCACATCATCAAATGATTTTGGTCTATATTTTCTATATAAAGCTTGATACATAATACATCATTCCTTCGCTAATAGTATAACATATATCAACTAAAATATCATTTTTCAACAACTTTATTTCTATTTTTTTGAAAAAAACTTTCCACAAGTTCAATATAGTTATAATTATCATTAACTTTTTCCACAACAACGCCTTTATTTAAGTCATTACTACAAAAGATCCCCTTAGAAATACTATTATTATAATTATCCACAATATAATAAACTTTACTAATTCTAGACTGTTTTATAGCACTTGCACACATAGGGCAAGGAAACATAGTTACATACATTTCACATTCATTTAAACGCCAATTTTTCAATTTCGCACAAGTTTTTTTGATAGCAATAATTTCTGCATGATAAATTGCACACTTCTTTTTTTCTTTTATATTAAAACTTCTAGCAATTATCCTTCCCTTATAAACAATAACACACCCAACAGGAATTTCATCTCTAAGATATGCCTTTTTTGCCTCATTTATTGCAATATTCATATATTTATCATTCATTTTCTTCACAACCTAACATTTTTTTATAAAAAAAGATGCACATGAGAGTTGATTGTTAAAGCTGCTATCTTCCGATTCTGACTTGATTCCAATACACTCATTGCATCTATTACATTTTATTACATTTTTAATCATAATTCAATAAAAACATTCAAAACATTTTATATGTTTCACGTGAAACATCAAATATTATTAAATTTAATAAAAAAAAAGATTAATTTTAGTTAAAAAAAAGCAAATTCATTTTTATCTTGTGGAAAAAACAATGTTTCACGTGAAACATTTAAATAATTTTTTAAATCAATATCACTTTATAATCCGTAAAAATAACAAATAAATTAATAAATAATAACCAATCACTATAATTCAAGAAAATAAAGTGTTTATTTTATAATAAATACAAATAATAAAATAAATAGTTAAATCTCATAATATAAAACACATCAGATTGTTAATAAACAACTTCTGTTTATAAATTTAACAATTATTTTTCACATTTTAATGTAAAAATAGATAAATACAATTTAAAATATAAAATAAATGAACTACCATATTTTCAATTATTGCAAATAATAATAATTCAAAAAAAGTAGTAAATAAAGATTAAAAATTCTATAAAGGATTATTTTTACTCAACAAAAAAGTTTCACGTGAAACATAATACATTTATATTATATACTCACCATCATATCATAAATAAATACAATATATTTTTTAACCTTGTGGATATTTTAATGTTTCACGTGAAACATTAAAACACCTATATTATAATCGTACTTCTTTTTCAATATAGTAAAAACAAATAAATTTATTAACATTTTCTGTGTAAAATTCCATTACTTAAATAACTTCACTGTTACACTATTGTATATATCAATATAACAAGTGAATTATTTTTATTTTAACAAAATTACTTAAAAATAATCATTGTTACAAATAAAGTTTCACGTGAAACATACAGGTAAAACTATTTTAATGATGTATATTTTTTTAGATTGTGGAAAACAATGTTTCACGTGAAACATAAAAACTTTATCTCAGATTATAACATAATACATTACTTAAGTTTTTCTATCCTTTTCTAAATTTTCTTACAAAATAACTATAAAGATTATTTCCCGGGAAATAATCTGCCTATTTTTTTTATTTGTATAAATAAAATTTCCACAAGAAATATTTCCCAAACAATACTATATTTACTCTTAATTATTTCCCAGGAAATAATTGCAAAAAAAAAGAAGCTTTTAATTACACTTCTTTTTCCACAATTTCAGATTCACTTTCATTATATTCTGTCAAATTTTCTTTTTCCACAACTGCAACAGTAGATACTTTTTGATCATCTTTTAAATTAATTAATCTAACACCTTGAGTAGCACGTTTTAAAGTTGAAATTTGTTCCAAAGGCATTTTCATAATAATACCACTATTGGTAATAATCATAACATCATAATTATCTTCAACATCAATACATTTTAAAGCAACCATCATACCATTTTTATCAGTTACATTTAAAGCTTTGACACCCTTACTACCACGATGTGTTAATCTATATTCATCAATAAATGTTTGTTTACCATAACCATTTTCAGTAACAATTAAAATCTTTTGACCAGGTTTAATAACCTCTGCACCAACAACATAACTATCACCTAAATCAATACCTTTTACACCAGATGCAGTTCTACCCATAGATCTAATATCATTTTCATCAAATCTTACCATTCTACCATTAGAAGCACCTATAACAATTTCATCTTTTCCACAGGTTTTTCTAACACTAATTAATTCATCATTTTCCTTTAAACTTATAGCGATCTTTCCACTTTTTCTAATATTGTCAAATTCAGATAACTCAGTTCTCTTAACAACACCATTTTTAGTAGCAAACATTAAGTATTTAGCTGTTTCTTCCTTAGAATCTAGACATATAATCGAACTAATGTTCTCATCTTTATCCAACTCTAATAAATTAATAATTGGTAATCCCTTAGATTGCCTACTAAATTCAGGTATTTCATAACCTTTTAATCTATATACCCTACCCTTATTAGAGAAGAATAATATATAATCATGTGTCTTCATAGGTATTAAATGTTCAACGAAATCTTCTTCATTTGTAGCCATACCTTTAACACCAACACCACCACGATTTTGAGTTCTATAAGTATCAGATTTCAATCTCTTAATATAACCCTTATTTGTTAATGTAACAATAATATCTTCAACAGGTATCAAAGACTCATCTTCTATATACTCAATAGCAGTCATATCAATAGCAGTTCTACGTTCATCACCATACTTATTTTTGATTTCTGTCATTTCATCCTTAATGATAGCTAAAACCTTCTCTTCACTAGCTAAAATTGCCTTTAACTCCTCTATTTCAGCCAATAAATCCTTTAATTCATTTTCTATTTTATCTCTTTCCAAACCAGTCAATCTTCTAAGTTTCATTTCCAAAATTGCCTGAGATTGTTTTTCAGATAAATTATACTTACTCATAAGGCCTTTCATAGCCTCTTCATCACTTTTTGATCCTCTAATCAATTGGATAATAGCATCAATATGATCTAAAGCTATCTTTAATCCCTCTAAAATATGAGCTCTAGCCTCATCTTTATTTAAATCAAATCTAGTACGTCTTACAATTATTTCCTTTTGGTAATCAACATACTTAGAAATAATATCCTTTAAACCTAAAGTTTTTGGAACTCCTTGATCAAGCATCAAGAAAATAATTCCATAATTAGTTTGAAAAGAAGTATGTTTATATAAATTATTCAACACTACTTGTGGATTAGCATCCTTTTTTAAAGTAATAGTAATCTTAACACCATCTTTTAAATCAGTATGATAATCAGATATACCATCAATTACTTTATTATGAACCAATTCAGCAACCTTATTTTTCAAATCCAAAGTATTAACACCATAAGGAACCTCATCAATTATGATATAATGTTTACCCTTTTCTTCTTCTATTCGAGCCTTACTTCTAATAGTTATAGACCCACGACCAGTTTCATAAGCCTTCTTTATACCACTATTACCTAATATCGTTGCCCCTGTTGGAAAATCAGGTCCTTTAATATATTGCATTAAACCATCTACATCTATATCTGGGTTATCAATATAAGCAATACAACCGTCAATAACTTCACCCAAATTATGAGGAGGAATATTTGTAGCCATACCAACTGCAATACCCATTGTACCATTTACCAAAATATTAGGAAATCTTGAAGGAAGTATAGTTGGTTCCTTCTCTGTTTCATCAAAGTTAGGTATAAAATCTACAGTATCTTTATTAATATTTCTAAGTAATTCCAAAGCAATTTTTGATAAACGAGATTCAGTATAACGCATTGCTGCAGCACCATATCCCTCAATATTACCAAAATTACCATGTCCATCAACAAGCATATTTCTATAAGAAAAATCTTGGGCCATACGAACCATAGCCTCATAAATACTTGAATCACCATGAGGATGATATTTACCCATAACATCTCCGACAATTCTTGCACTCTTTTTATGAGGTTTATCAGGAGTATAACCTGACTCATACATAGAATAAAGAATACGTCTATGAACCGGTTTTAAACCATCCCTAAGATCAGGTAATGCACGAGCAACTATAACACTCATAGAATACTCTAAAAAAGAATCTCTTACTTCATTTACAATATTATTTTTTTCTAATCTATCCACTTCAAAAACCTCCTAAACATCCAAATTTTCAACATATACAGCATTCTCTTCTATAAATGAACGTCTAGGTTCAACCTCTTCACCCATTAATTTAGAAAATACATCATCAGCTGCAATAGTATCTTCAACAGTTATTTGCCTTAAAACTCTTTTATTAATATCCATAGTAGTTTCATTTAATTCTTCAGCATCCATCTCTCCTAAACCTTTCATACGAGCAATATCATATTTAGTATTTGGAGATAAAGTAGCTAAATAAGCATCTCTCTCTTCCTCATTTAGTACATATTTGATAGTTTTTCCGTGTTTTATGGAGAATAATGGAGGTTGAGCAGCATATACATGTCCAGCCTCTACAATTGGCCTAAAAAAGCGGTAAAATAGCGTTAAAAGTAAAACTCTAATATGAGAACCATCAACATCAGCATCAGTCATGATAATAATTTTATGATATCTTAATTTACTTAAATCAAATTCTTCACCAATACCAGTACCAAAAGCAGTAATAATAGTTCTAATTTCCTCATTGGATAAAGCTCTATCTAACCTAGCCTTCTCTACATTCAATATCTTTCCACGTAATGGAAGTATAGCTTGAGTCATACTATTTCTACCCTTTATAGCAGATCCACCAGCTGAATCACCCTCGACTAAGAAAATCTCACTATCAGCAGGATCCTTACTTTTACAATCATTCAATTTACCATAAAAATTAGTAATATCTAAGTCACCTTTTCTTCTAGTTAACTCACGAGCTTTCTTAGCTGCTACTCTAGCACGAGAAGCAGTCATACATTTTTCCACAATAATCTTTGCTTCATCTGGATTTTCCATCAAAAATCTCTCAAAAACACCAGAAAATATTCTATCAGCAATACTTCTAACTTCACTATTACCAAGTTTAGTCTTTGTTTGTCCCTCAAATTGTGGATTCGGATGCTTAATAGATATAATCATTGTAATACCTTCTCTAACATCATCACCAGTTAAAGGATCATCTTTATCCTTCAATAAACCATTGCTAGAAGCATATTTATTCAAAATACGAGTTAGCGCACGTCTGACACCATCTTCATGTGTACCACCCTCAGGAGTATTTATATTATTAACAAAAGAATAAATACTAGAATTATATGTTTCATTATACTGTAATGCAACTTCTAAAGAAATATCATTTTCAATACCAGAACAATCAATTATAGACTTATGAATTGGATTCTTATTTTCATTTATCATATGAACGTATTCTACAATACCACCCTCATAATGAAATGAATCTTTTATATTATCTTCCCTTAAATCTGTTAAAGAAATTCTAAGTCCCTTATTCAAAAATGCTAACTCTCTTAAACGAGTTTTTAAAATATCATAATCATAAATAGTTGTATCAGTAAATATTTCTGGATCTGGCTTAAAAGTTACAGTTGTACCAGTTCTATCCTCAGAACATTTATCTATAATTTTCAAATCATCTACAGGATGTCCTCCATTTTCATACCTTTGAAAATAAACATTTCCACCTTTATAAACTCTTACTTCAAGCCAATCGCTTAATGCATTAACAACACTAGCACCAACTCCGTGAAGACCACCAGATACTTTGTATCCTCCTCCACCAAATTTTCCACCAGCATGTAATACAGTATAAACAGTTTCTACTGTACTTTTACCTGTTTTAGGGTGAATACCAACAGGAATACCACGACCAGCATCCTTAACAGTAATAGTATTTTCTTTTCCTATCTCGACCTCTATATGTGTACAATACCCAGCTAAAGCTTCATCTATTGCATTATCCACAATTTCCCAAACCAAATGATGAAGTCCTCTAACACTAGTAGTACCAATATACATACCAGGACGTTTTCTAACAGCCTCTAATCCTTCCAAAACTTGAATAGCCGAAGAATCATATTTATTTTCAACTTTTTCTTCCATTGTTAACTCCTTCTTTCCACATTTCCATTATTTATTTCAAAAACATAAGCATCTTTAATAGAACTTTTTCTTATATTTTTTAAATCTGTTGTTGTAATAATACTTTGAATACCATCATTAATATAGGATAATAACTTATTTCTTTTTTGAATATCTAATTCACTAAATATATCATCAAGTAATAAAACTGGATTCTCACCACTATACTCCTTAAATATATCTATTTCTGAAAGCTTAAACGCAATTACAGCAAGTTTTTGCTGTCCCTGTGAACCAAAACATTTCAAATCGTTAGAATCTAAATAAAAAGAAAAATCATCTCTATGAGGTCCATATAAAGTCATTCCATAATTAAGTTCTTTCTTATAGTTAACGCAATAAATATGTTTCATTTTTTTTCTAATATCTTCACTATCAAAACTATCAAAATCAATATTAGTAACATATTTCAAAACTAAGTTTCCTGAAGATGTGATATTTTTAAAAATTATTCCTATTCTTTCATTAACTAAATCCAAATATTTTTTTCGCTCTTGATATATTATTATTGCCTTTTCTATCAATTTATCAGTAATTACATCAAGATAATTTTTATCCGCAATAGAAGACGTTAATAAAAGCTTCAAATATTCATTTCTTATTTTTAAAATCTTATTATATTCATTGTATGTATTGATATAAGAATGTAATATTTGACTCAATTGCATATTAATTAAATTTCTTCTAATATGTGGAGAACCCTTTATAATATCTAAATCTTCTGGGGTAAAAACAATAACATTTAAATTAGAAATATAATCACCTATTTTTTTTATATCATCATGATTAACTTTAATAGATTTATTTCCATTATCTATATCAATCTCAAGATAATTAGTAAGCCCATTTTTCTTAACTTTTGCCTTCAATTTAGCTTGTTTTTTACCAAATCGAATAATATTAGATTCTACCCCACTCTTATAAGTTTTTGTAAGAGCAAGAATACAAATACTTTCTAATATATTAGTTTTTCCTTGGGCATTTTTACCAACAAAAATATTCATTCCAGGATTTAAGTTCAAATTTAAATGAGAATAATTCCTAAAATTACTCAAAATAATATTCTTAACTATCATTTTTACTCATAAAATGACCCATACAATCACCTATCCCCTATTTTGGTATTCCTATACATACATCTATATTATAGCATAATTGAGCTTATTTTGCACTAAAAAAAGACTTCTTAATAGCCTTTTTTTCATTATTTTTATGCATTTCTATTTCTCATTATTAAATCTAATCTAGAAGCTCTTAAAATTTGATTATCCATAGTTCTTTTAGAAACAGGAATATTAATAGAAACACCATTATTAAATATAACATCAGTTGTATTAAAATCCCCTTCTTTAATACTCTTTATTGATTTTAAAGAAAGCCATGAACAATCATCAGATATTGGTGAATTTGTTGGAAAAAATATCAAATTTCTACTATTATCCACAATAATTGGAACTTTATAATTAATATGTAATATCTCTTTAGTTCCTTCCTTTCTTCCTTCATAAGAAGATCCAAAATACCTACAACTATGATCCACTACATCAAATGGTAAAGAATCAACAACATATTTTTTGTCATCTTCTAGTATTAAAGATTTCTTATTTTTGGCTAAAATAGCTAATGTCCCCTCATTAATTTCATAATTCATATATATTATCCCCCTCTGAAAACTTTCGCGTTTTCACTCACAAAAATATCATATTTATTTGTCGGAATATGTTGAAATTTGTAGAAATGAGTAAAAAAATGCAAAAAAAAACAGATAAACTGTTTTAATATGTACGAATTGGTAAGACTAATTGTGTTAAAGTTTCATCTTCACTAGATTTTACTAATATTGGTTTAATCTCTCCAACAAAGTGAATTTCCACAGTTTCTGTTGAAAAAGATTTTAACGCCTCCATCATATACTTTGCAGAGAATGAAATTCTAATTTCTTCTTCATTATTTTTTGTAATATTCATTTTTTCCTCTACTCTACCAATTTCTTGTGATGAAGATTTTAAAGTAAGTACATTACCATTAGTTTCCAAAGTAACTATATTTTTATCTTTATCACTAGTCAAAATACTAGCTCTATCTATAACATTATATAAATCATTTAATTTAGTATAAACAATTAAGAAATCCTCTTTAGGCATTAAATTTGATGTATTAGGATATGTACCATTTATTAATCTTGATTGAAACTTCAAATTCTTATAAATAAATAGAACTTTGTTATTAGAAATATGCATTTCAACATTACCCTCTTCATCATCATCTAGTATTCTCGTAAATTCTAAAATATTATGACTAGGTATTACAATATTAAAGTTTTCTTCACTAGATTTTTCTAACTTAACAACTTTATTTGCTAAACGATAAGAATCTGTTGAATTACATTCTAGAACATCTCCCACTATATTAAAGTTAATTCCAGTTAATACAGGCTTAGTTTCTTCATTAGATGATGCAAAAGCAGTTTGATTGACAATATTTTTAAATACTTTATTATTAATAGTTACTTTTTTCTTACTTTCATCTAAATTAATATTAGGATATTCATCTTCACTAATACCATTTAAACTAAATTCACTATTTTCAGTATATATTAGTATTTTTAATTCATCAAATACTTCTATATTAATATATTTATCTGGTAATTTTCTGACAATATCTAACATATACTTTCCAGAAACAATAATACTACCTTCTTTTTCAACTCTAAAATCATCTTCATTAGTTGAAGTAACAACAGTTTGAATCGTAATATCATTATCACTTGCTGTTAAAGTTAATTTCTTCTTTTTTAAATCAAATTTTATTCCAGCTAAAACGGGGATTAAGTTTTTTGTAGAAATAGCTTTTGATACTTTATTTAAACCATCTAATAATAAATCTTTTTTTATAGTTAATTTCATTTTTAATTCCTTCTTTCTTTTTATTAATTATGGATATTTATATTATTACTGTGGAAAAAGTGTATAACTCAATTTTCTCCTATAAAATAAGTAATTTCTTTAATTTTGTCCTGTGGATTAATTGTTAATTATTACATTTTATTAACAACTCCTGTTCCTATATCATTTTTGAGCTTTTCAATAATTTTTGCCAAATCAGGATTAACTTTTATTTCCTGTTCTATTTTTTCAACTGAATGCATTACCGTAGAATGGTCTTTTCCACCAAATTCTGTTCCTATCTTGGGAAATGACTCATTTGTCATTAATCTACATAAATACATTGCAATTTGCCTAGGAAATGATATATTAGAACTTCTCTTTTTACTTCTAATATCTTCAACAGTAATCTGAAAATACTCTGAAACTATCTTTTGTATTCTATGAACATCGTTTTTTTCAGAAATTCCTTTACTGATAAAGTCTTTCAAGGCCTCTATTGCTAAATCAAGTGTGATATCTGCCCCACCCATTATAGTTGAATAAGCAATTAATCTTGTAATAGACCCCTCTAATTGTCTCACATCTGTACCAATATTGGAAGCAATATATTCAATGACATCTTCAGGAATTTCCTTTTCAAAGTTACCAGCAATAATTTTTCTTCTAATAATTTGTGTTCTAAGATTAAAATCAGGAGGAAAAATATTAACCGTTAATCCCCAACAAAACCTTGTTCTTAAACGATCTTCTAACAATTTTAAATCATCAGGTGACCTATCAGAAGATATAATAATTTGTTTACTATCATTATATAAAGTATTGAAAGTATGGAAAAATTCTTGTTGTGTTTGAGTAGCTCCACCAAGAAATTGAATATCATCAATAATCAAAACATCAACGTTACGATACTTATTTTTAAAGAAGTCAACATAATTAAAGTTAACACCCTTCTCATCTCTCTTATTTATACCAACAAAATCTTGAATAAATTGATCACTCGTAACATATAAAACTTTTTGAGTACTATTATGTGTAATATAATTCCCAATCGCATGCATTAAGTGAGTTTTACCTAACCCACTATTACCATATATAAATAAAGGATTATACATATTACCAGGATTTTCCGCAACAGATAAAGCTGCAGCATGAGCAAATTTATTACTATTTCCAACAATAAAGTTCTCAAACGTATATTTACTTTTTAAATTAGATTTGAAATTATTAGGGGGAACCCCTTTATTTTCAACCATTTCATTACCTGGTACATGGATTTTCTTATCATCAGCATCTTCATATTTAGATATTTCATCACTTAGTACAAATTCTAAATCAAAGTTGGTACCAGTAATACTATTCATTTTTTCCTTTATTAATAAGGAATATTTCTCAGCAAGGTGTTTCTTATGAATAGGCATAGGAACAATAATTATAGCCTTTCCATCATTTAACTTAAATAGTTTAGTATCACTAAACCAAGTATCATAGGCAAGACTGGAAAGTTCATCTTTTATTTGTGCTAAAAAATTGGACCATAAAACATCCACATTCATACAACCATCTCCCCATCAAGATAAATAAATCACAACTAGTGTAACCCAATTTGTTGAAAAAATAAATAGTAAAAATTGTTTTTTTATTTTCAACAGGCTTTCCACAAAGTTATCAACAAATAAATGTGAATAAAATAAAGGTATTTTTATATTTTCCACATTTTCCACAAATTTTATTAAACATGTGTCTAATTTGTTTTCAACAAACCTGTTAAAAGTGTGAAAAAAAGAAAAACAGGACAAATTGTCCATATTTAATTGACAAAAATAGGTATTTATTATTATAATAATGTAGATTTATGTCTGGAGGTGGAATAGATGAAAAGAACATATCAACCAAATAATCGTAAAAAAGCAAAAAAACACGGATTTTTTGCACGTAAATTTTCAAAAATCTTAAATAGTCGTCGTCGTAAAGGACGTAAAAGTCTTTGTAAATAATCCACCGTTTTTAAAACAGTGGTTTTTTACATTATGGATAGGGGTTTTAAGATGAAAAAAAAAGACATTGTAAAATCGCATCAAGATTTTAATAAAATAATCAAAAAAGGTTCAAAAATAGCTAATTCAGCATTTGCTATATATTATAAGGATAATAATATAGGATATAGTCGTTATGGAATTTCAGTTGGAACAAAACTTGGAAATGCAGTATTTAGAAATAGATATAAAAGAAAAATAAGAATGATTGTTACTACTAATATGGATATCTTAAAAGAAACAAATACTGATTATGTAATTATTCTAAGAAAAAGTGGGGTAGATATATCCCATGAACAATTAGAAACTAAATTTGTTGAATTAGCAAAAAAAATAAGGAGCAAAAATGAAAAAAACAAATAACAAGAAAAAAATTATCATAATTTTACTTCTATTATTACTAACAACAGGTTGTACTAAAAATTTAACAGATAAAAAGAATAATCCAGTAAAAAATGAAGTAACTGGTCAAAATTTAACTGAAAATATTTTATGTAAACCATCAAATAAAAATGTAATAAAAATATATGAAAAAAACGGTGTAAACATAAAAAAACTTCCAACATGTGATAACTTTAAAATTAATAGTGGAAAATATGAAGGACTATGGACATCAATTTTTGTCAAACCATTAGCATTCGTACTATTAAAACTAGGAGAGACAGTTGGAAATTATGCAGTTTCATTAATAATTATAAGTTTAATAATAAGATTAATTGCTTTCCCATTTACTAAGAAGACAGCAATGCAATCAGAACTATTAAAAAAGGCACAACCTGAAATAACAAGAATTCAAAATAAATATAAGGATAAACAAGATCAAGAGTCACTTACAAGACAAAGTCAAGAAATGATGGCTGTATATAAAAAATATAATATTAGCCCTATGTCAGGATGTTTATTCTCAATGATTCAATTACCTTTATTTATTGCATTCTTTGAAGCAGTACAAAGAACACCAGCAATCTTTGAAGGAAAATTTTTAGGACTACAATTAGGAACAACACCAATGGTAGGATTAACAACCTCAGGAATTATTACTTATATTATTTTAATGATTTTAATAGCCGCAACAACATTCTATTCATTCAAAATGAATATGTCTGGGAATTCTCTTGATCCAAGTATGAAAATGATGCCAGTAATGATGAGTGTTATGATTATAATAACAGCATTGTTTATGCCATCAGCTTTAGGAATATATTGGGTAACAACTAATTTATTTACAATATTCCAAAATATTTCAGTAAAAAGGAGTAAAGAGAAGTATGGAAAAGCATAATTATTCTGGAAAAACATATGAAGAAGTTCTAGAAAAAGCAAAAATAGATTTGCAAGAAACAGAAGATAATTTAATAATAAAAGAAAAAGAAACAACAAAAGGAATCTTTAAAACAAAAAAAATTGAATTAGAAGTAATTGAAAAAAGAGAAGTAACGAAATTCATAAAAAGCTATTTATACTCATTATTAAAGGACATGGGTTATACTGCAAATATAGAAGTAAAGACAACAGATAATGTTCCAACTTATACAATTTATTCTAACAATGACTCATTAATAATTGGTAAAAATGGCAAAAATCTTCAAGCATTATCAATTATCATAACTCAAGTAATAAAGAAAGAATTAGGCAAAAACTTTAAATTCCTACTAGATGTAAATGACTATAAAACAAAAAGAGAACAAGCCTTACTAACTCTAGCTAGAAAAATTGCAAAAGAAGTAAAAGATACAAAAGTAGAGGTAAAACTAGATTCTATGAATTCTTATGAAAGAAGAGTAGTACATAATGCATTAGTAAACTATAAACATGTTTATACAGAAAGTGTAGGAGAAGAACCAAATAGATGTGTTGTTGTAAAACCAAAAGAAGATTAATTCTTCTTTTTTAGTATAAAACATGCTATAATATATCCGAAAAAGGAGTGATACTATGAATGATACAATAGCTGCAATTTCAACATCATTGGGAATAGGAGCAATATCAATTGTTAGAATGAGTGGTACTGATGCCATAAAAATAGCTAACAAAATCTTTTCAAAAGATCTAGAAAATGTAAAATCCCATACTATAAATTATGGATTTATAAAAGAAAATGGCGAAGTGATAGATGAAGTACTAATTTCAGTAATGAAAGCTCCACATACTTATACAACAGAAAATATAATAGAAATAAATTGTCATGGTGGTATCACAACTACAAATAAAGTTCTAGAAACACTTTTAAAAAATGGAGCACGTTTAGCAGAACCAGGAGAATTTACCAAAAGAGCATTTTTAAATGGAAGAATAGATCTAACCAAATCAGAAGCAGTAATGGATTTATTAGAAAGTAAAACAGAAACAGCTAGAAAATTAGCAATAAATTCACTTCAAGGAACAACAGCTAAACTAGTTGATAACTTTAGAAATAAAATCAAACAGTTAATTTCATCAATAGAAGTAAACATAGATTATCCAGAATACTATGATATAGAAGTTATCACACTAGATAAAATAAAAGAAGAAACAACAAAAATGAAAAAAGAATTAGAAAATATAATTAAAGAAAGTGAAAATAGTAAAATAATAAAAAATGGAATAGATACTCTAATAATAGGAAGACCAAATGTTGGAAAGAGTAGTATTTTAAATAAATTTCTAGATGAAGATAAAGCAATAGTTACAGATATAGCAGGAACAACTAGAGATATTGTTGAAGGACAAGTAATGCTTGAAAATATAATTTTAAATATTATAGATACCGCAGGTATTAGAGAAACAGAAGATAAAGTAGAAAAAATAGGAGTAGAGAAAAGTCTATCTCTTATTGAACAAGCAGATTTAATAATAGTAGTACTAAATAGTAATGAAAAATTAACTAAAGAGGATTTAGAATTATTAGAAAAAACAAAAAATAAAAATACGATAGTAGTTCTTAATAAAAACGATTTAGAAAGAAAAATAGAATTAGAAAAACTAAAAGAATATAACCTAGTAAGTACAAATACGAACAACTTAGAAGGAATTGATAATCTAAAAGAAAAAATAAAAGAAATGTTTAATTTTGAACAAATATCTACTAAAGACTATAATTATTTAACTAATGTAAGACAAATATCTCTTGCTAAAAATGCATATCAAAAATTAATTGATGTAGAAAATGCATTAAAAGAAAATTTACCAGTTGATATGATTGAAATAGACTTAAGAGATTGTTTTGATATTCTTGGAGAGATAACAGGTAAGACATATAGTGACGAAATAATTGACAATCTTTTTGAAAGATTTTGTGTAGGAAAGTAGTGATAATATGAAAATAGCAGTTATAGAGCGCTTAGAAGATGACAAAAATAAAGATACATTTAATAGAAAACTATATTTAAGTAGTTATTTTCAAGAAATATTCACGGATTTAGAAATATTATGGATTCCTATTGTTTCAGAAAAATTTACAGAAGAAATATGTGATATTTGTGATGGTTTATTAGTAACAGGAAGTGCTAATGATGTTCATCCGAAGTATTATAATGAGAAAAAACTAAAAGGAAAAGAATACAAATATGATGAATTTCCAATGGTAAAAAAAGCAGTAGAATTATTTAATAAAAAACAAAAGCCAATATTAGGTATTTGTGCTGGAATACAAGAAATAAATGTAGTATTTGGTGGTTCATTAAATCAAAAAATTGAACATCATAATCTATTAGATAATAGTAAACATAAAATAGAAATAAAAAAACATTCTATCTTATATGAAATATATCAGAAGCAAGAAATTGAAGTAAATTCCTACCATAATCAATCAGTCAATAAAGTTGCACCAGGATTTAAGGTAACTGCACTCAGTAACGATGGTATAGTAGAAGGAATTGAAAGAGAAAATATTTTGGCAGTTCAGTGGAACCCTGAAGTTACAAATGATATAAAATTATTCCAAAAATTTATAGATATGTGTCAAAAAATCAAAAAGAATGAGATTTAGAATAATTATGGTGGTGATAATATGAAATATGAAATAATAGTAGTAGGTGGAGGTCATGCCGGATGTGAAGCAGCCTTAGCCTCATCAAGAAAAAATCATAAAACTTTATTAATAACAGGAAGTATAAACAATATAGCTGATATGCCATGCAATCCCGCAATAGGAGGACCAGCTAAAGGAATTGTTGTAAGAGAAATAGATGCCTTAGGTGGAGAAATGGGAAAAACTGCAGATAAAGCCGCAATCCAAGTAAAAATGTTAAATACAAAAAAAGGTCCAGCAGTTCAGGCATTACGTGCTCAAGAAGATAAAAGCATTTATCCACAAGAAATGTTGAAAACATTAAATAATCAAGAAAATCTTGAAATAATGGAATCTTTAGTAGAACACTTAATAGTAGAAAATGGAAAAATAAAGGGAGTTATTTTAGAAACTGGAGAAAAAATAGAAGCAGAAGCAGTAATTCTAACAACTGGTACATATTTAAAAGGTATGATATTAATGGGTGCAGAAAAAAATCCAGGCGGACCACATGGTGAAAGAGATTCAAAATTTTTATCAGACGACTTAAAAAAACTAGGATTTAATATTTTAAGACTAAAAACAGGAACTCCTCCAAGAATAGATAAACAAAGTATAAATTATGAAGAAACATCTCTAGAGCCAGGAGACGATAGAGAATTAACTTTCTCTTTTGACAACAATGCCTACTATAACTATAAAGAACAAATTCCTTGTCATTTAATCTATACAACACAAGAAACTCATAAAATAATAAAAGAACATCTAAAAGAATCAAGTATGTATGGAGGATACGTAGAAGGAATAGGACCAAGATATTGTCCATCAATAGAAGATAAAGTAGTTCGTTTCGCAGATAAAGAACGTCACCAATTATTTCTAGAACCAGAAAGTAATAATAAAGATGATAAAGAGTATGGAAATACTATTTATATTCAAGGGTTTTCTACCAGCATGCCAAAAAATATTCAAGAGGAAATGGTTCATTCACTACCAGGACTAAAAAATGCAAAAATATTAAAATATGCCTATGCCATAGAATATGATGCAATTGATTCTAAACAATTAAAACAAAGTCTAGAATCAAAATTAGTAGAAAATTTATTTACTGCAGGACAAATAAATGGAACAAGTGGATATGAAGAAGCCGCAGGACAAGGACTAATTGCTGGTATAAATGCCACTTTAAAATTAGAAAACAAAGCTCCATTAATATTAAAAAGAAACGAATCCTATATTGGAGTATTAATAGATGATTTAGTAACAAAAGGAGTAAAAGATCCATATAGACTTTTAACATCACGTGCTGAATATAGACTTTTATTAAGACATGATAATGCTGATATAAGACTTAGAGACTATGGATATCAAGTTGGATTAATATCAGAAGAAAGATATAGTGAATTTAATCAAAAGAAAGAAAATATAGAAAAAGTATATGAGATATTAAAAGAAAACAGAATAACTCCAAAAAAAGAAGTAAACGAATATCTAGAAAAAGTAGGCAGTAGTACGTTAAAAGATGGAATAAGTTTATATGAACTATTAAAAAGACCTGAAATATCAATTGAAAATATTAAACATTTCATAGATCTAGATTATGATAAAGATGTTTTAGAACAAGTTGAAATAAATACTAGATATGAAGGTTATATCAAAAAAGCCAATAAAGATGCTGAAAAAATGTTAAACTTAGAAAATAAATTAATACCAGAAAACATTAATTATGATGATATTCCAAACATTGCCAGTGAAGCAAGACAAAAATTATCAGAAATAAGACCGACCTCATTAGGACAAGCATCTCGTATTAGTGGCGTAAATCCCGCCGATATTTCAATTCTAATGGTTTATTTAAGAAAGAATGGTAAATATGAATAAAGATGAATTTTATGAAGCATTAAAAGATCTGAACATAGAGTTAAACGAACACCAAAAAGAACAATTAGAACAATTTTATGAAATATTAATAGAAGAAAATAAAAAAATCAATTTAACAAGAATTACAGAAAAAAAAGATGTTTACTTAAAACATTTCTATGATAGTTTAACAATTTCTAAAGTAATAGATTTAACAAAAATAAAGACCTTATGTGATGTGGGAACAGGAGCAGGATTTCCAGGAATTGTCTTAAAAATTGTATATCCTAACCTAAAAGTAACACTAATAGATTCATTATTGAAAAGAGTAAATTACTTAAATAGAACAATAGAACAACTAGACTTGCATGATATAAAAGCAATACATACTAGAAGCGAAGATTATAAAAATCAATTTGATGTTGTTACATCACGAGCAGTAGCATCATTAGAAAAACTAATACCATATTGCATTCATCTAGTAAAAACAGATGGACAAATGATAGCAATGAAAGCAAATATAACAGATGAAATAGAAAAAAGTAGTAAAATTCAAAAAAAATACAATTGTAAAATAGTTAAACAAGAAGAATTTCTACTTCCAAAAGAAGAAAGTAAAAGAACTTTACTAGTTATAGAAAAAAGATAAAAACATCTAAAATACCAAATTTACAGATATAACTCATTAATTTATAATGAGTTTTTTTGTGGTATTGAAAAAAATCAATTTTATGATATAATATAAACTAGAATAAAAGAATAAAAAGCGAGGTATCAATATGCAAACAAATGAAGAAGTAGTATATTTATACTTGGATGATATTATTCCAAATAGATTCCAACCACGTGAAGTCTTTGACGAAAGACCCCTAAAAGAATTGGCAGTTTCTATAAAAGAACATGGAGTAATACAACCAATTATAGTAAGAAAAGTAAATGATAAATATGAAATCATTGCTGGAGAAAGAAGATATAAAGCATCAGCCTTAGCAGGCCTAACAAAGATACCCGCAATTATTAGAGACTTAGATGATAAAGAATCATCAAAGGTAGCACTATTAGAAAATCTACAACGTAAAAACTTAAATGCAATAGAAGAAGCTAAGACATATCAAAAAATCTTAGAGATAGATGAAATGACTCAAGAAGAGCTAGCTAAAACAATGGGAAAAAGTCAATCAGCTGTTGCTAATAAATTAAGACTTTTATCACTTCCAGATGAAATTCAAGATGCCCTAATGAAAGATAAAATTTCTGAAAGACATGCTAGAGCATTATTAAATATAGAAGACCCAGAAAAGCAAAAAGAAATGTTAAAAAAGATAACAACAGAAAAAATGACAGTTCGTCAGTTAGAATCAGAAATCAAACAGATGAATGGGAAAGAAGAAGTACAAATGGAAGCAACAAATAAACCTGTAATAAATATACCAACTCTAAAGGAAATTCCATCAGCAGAAAGTTTCATTCCAGAAAATCCAATTTTACCAAATTTTAATGGAGAAAATACAGATTTAAATACACCTATATTATCAAATATAGAAAACGTTACTAAAAGTAATGAACCGGAAATTCTATCAGAAGAACACCACGAAGAAAAAGAAAAACCTAAATTTATTAACTTTGGTGAGATTGATGATGATGCAGATGATGACAATGAACAATCATCAGAAGGAGGACTAACATTTAATGAACCAAAAGAAAATACAACTATAAACATAGATGAATTAAAATCGAATGCAACAGATATATTTACACCACAAGCTCAAAATCAAGGAGGAGCAGACTTAGATAGTTTATTACAATTAGGTAGCATGAAACCAGTACCAACAAAAGAACCAGAAGACGATAAGGAATTTAAGTTTTTCTCTCCAGCAGAAGAAGCCATTAAAGAAAGTGAAAATCCAACAGAAGAAAAAACAGAAGATTACTTTAAGGCACCAGAATTAGTTTCAGTAGATCTACCATCACAAGTTCAAACTAACAATATTAATAGTGTTAATTTAAGTGATGCAGGCCAAGTTATAAATAATAATCAAGAACAAACGAATAATAGTATATCTAAAGCAGTAGATAAAATAAGAAAAGCTATAGAAGAAATAGAACAACTAGGATTCAAAGTAGAAAAAGATGAAATGGCCCTAGAAAAGTCATACCAAGTAATCATTAAAATTGAAAAAGAAACAGAGTAGATAAAATCTACTTTTTTTGATAAAAGCATTTAAAAAATATCTCTTTTTTGATACAATGTAATAAATAAAAGAGGAAAGGTGATAAAATGGGAAAGATAATTTCTTTAGTAAATCAAAAAGGTGGAGTAGGAAAAACAACAACAAGTATAAATCTTTCTGCATCACTAGCATCATTAGGTAAAAAAGTATTACTAATAGATTTAGATCCACAAGGTAACACTACAACAGGAGTAGGAATAAATAAAGGCGATATAGAAAAAAGCGTATATGATGTATTAATAGGAAAATGCGAAATAGAAGAAGCAACAATAAAAACAAAATATAAAAATTTATATGTATTGCCAGCAACAATAAATCTAGCAGGATTAGATATTGAATTATTAGAAAAAAGTCAAAATGAACCAACATTTTCAAAAGGAGCACAATTAAAAAATCATCTTGATCAAGTTAGAGATAGCTTTGATTATGTTATTATTGATTGCCCACCATCATTAGGGTTAATAACGACAAATGCCTTAACAGCATCAAATTCAGTTATAATTCCAGTTCAATGTGAATTCTTTGCTCTAGAAGGTATCATGCAGTTATTAAATACAATTATGTTAGCTCAAAAATCCCTAAATCCAGAACTAGACATAGAAGGAGTCTTACTAACTATGTTAGATTCTCGTACTAATTTAGGATTTGAAGTAGTAGAGGATATAAGAAAATTCTTCAAAGAAAGAGTATATAACACTATTATCCCAAGATTAATAAGACTAACAGAAGCACCATCACATGGAGAACCAATTATAGCCTATGATCCAAAAAGTAGGGGTTCAGAAGCTTATATAAATTTAGCTAAGGAAGTGATTGAAAGAAATGGAAAATAAAAATGAACCATTAAAAAGAAGAGCTTTAGGTAGAGGATTAGAAGAATTATTTAATAATGAACCAATTGACTATAATAAAATAGAAGAAAAAATAGTTACAGAGACACCAAAAGATGAAGTAAAAATGATCAAAATAGAAGAATTAAGAAGTAACCCATACCAACCTAGAAAAAATTTTGATCCAATTGCACTTCAAGAATTATCAAAATCAATTAAAGAACACGGAGTATTTCAACCAATTATAGCAAAGAAAAGTATAAAAGGTTATGAAATAATAGCAGGAGAAAGACGTGTAAAAGCATCAACTCTAGCAGGATTAAAAGAGATTCCAGCAATCATTAGAGATTTTTCTGATGATGAAATGATGGAAATAGCTTTACTTGAAAACTTACAAAGAGAAAACCTAAATGCAATAGAAGAAGCAACAGCTTATAAAAATCTAATAAAGACACTAAATCTTACTCAAGAACAACTAGCAGAAAGATTAGGAAAAAGTAGAAGTCATATAACAAATATGATAGGTATTTTATCATTGCCAGAAACTACTCAAAACTTAATCAGTAAAAAAGAAATATCAATGGGACATGCTAGAATATTGAGTAAATTAAAAGATGAAAATCAAATTAATGAATTAACAGATAAAATTATTACAGAAGGAATAAGTGTTAGACAACTAGAAGATTTAACATCAAACAACACTAATTTTGAAAGAAAAAATAAAATAGAAAGACTACCAAGAAAAGAAGATACTGAATATAGCTACCTAGAAGATTCTTTATCAGAGAAACTAGGTACAAGAGTAAAAATAAAGAAAAATAAAGTTCAAATAAACTTTACAAATAGTAATGATTTAAATAGAATATTAGAAATAATGAACTTAAATAAATAGGAGGTAGTTTTATGTCAATGACAATATTAGACAAGTATACAATAGACATTATAAAAATAATTACTCCTTTAGTATATATTGCCTTAGGTATAGCAATATATGAAATAGCAAAAACAATGCTAATGAGAAAATCAGCGGCATCACTACTAAAAAAGAACCATCACAAGAAAAGAGTAGAAACATTAAATGTTTTAATACTAAATATCATAAAATACATAATAATAATATTTGTATCAATACTTATCCTAGCAAATTTTGGAGTTAACGTAGGATCAATATTAGCAGGATTAGGAATAGCATCTGCTGTAGTAGGTTTAGCTTTCCAAGATATGGCTAAAGACTTAATAGCTGGAATTTCAATAATAATGGAAGATCAATATGAAATAGGAGATACTATAGAAGTAAATGGCTTTAAAGGAGAAGTTGTTGCCTTAGGACTTAGAACTACAAGAATAAAAGATTATAAAGGTGCAACAAAAATTATTGCTAATCATTTAATGACAGAAATAGTTAATTATAATCTTTATCCATCATTAGCAATAATAGATGTATCTGCTGGATATCAATATGATTCTGATAAAGTAGAAAAAGTACTAAACGATTTAGCAAAAAATCTAAAAGGAAAAATTCCAAAGTCAAAAGGAGATATAAAAATATTAGGAATTGAAGATTTAGAAGCTTCTGGAGTGATATATAGAGTTACTGTAGAAGTTGCATCAAATGAACAATATACAGCACAAAGAATTTTAAGAAAAGAGATCAAAAAAGCATTAGATGCAGCAAATATTGAAATTCCATATCAACAAATTGAGGTGCACAATGGAGGAAAATAAATTAAATTATACAGTAGGTACCAAAGTTATTATGAAAAAACAACACCCATGTGGTACAAATTTATGGGAAATAACTAGAGTAGGTGCAGATATAAAAATAAAATGTCTAAATTGTAATAGATCAATTTTTATTCCAAGAATAGAATTTAACAAAAAATTAAAAAAAATAGTTTCCGAGGAAGGATAAAATATGAGAGGTAAAAAGAAATTAAAATTAAAAAAGTTCTACTTTCATCCAATAACAGTTTTTATAGTATTGAGTTTTGTAGTAGTACTAATAAGTGCAATTCTATCAGGTTTAGAAATGCAAGCAACATATAATACAGTAAACGCAACAACAAAGGAACTAGAATCTCAAATTGTATCAGTAGAAAATATGCTAAGTTTTGATGGAATGAAGTTTATAATCAGTAATGCAACAACAAACTTTATAAGTTTCACTCCTCTAGCAACCCTATTAGTTTCATTAATAGGTCTTTGTATAGCAGAAGCAACAGGATTCATTGAAGCTTTTTCTAGAAAATACGTAAGCAAGCTATCACATACTCAAATGACTTTTATAGTTATATTAATAGCTACAATATCATCATTAATTAATGAAATAGGTTATGCAATACTAATTCCTTTAGTAGCAATGTTATATGCAAAAAATGGAAGAAATCCATTGACAGGAATAGTTACAGCCTTTTGTGGAGTAGCATTTGGATATGGAGTATCAATCTTTGTAGGATCAATGGAAGTATCCTTAATGGATTACACCCAAAGTGCTGCTTATTTAATAGATGATAATTCTCATATAAGCCTAACTTGTAATTTATTCTTTATTATAGCAGCAACCTTAATACTAACAATAATAGGTACAATAATAATAGAAAAAATTATAAGTCCACGTTTAGGAAAATATAAGATTAAAGAAGATCTAACCAAAACACAAGAATTAAGAATTATTGACTTAGAAGAGGAAGAACAACATAAGATAGAAAGAGAAAAAAGACAAAAAAAAGGACTAAGGTATGCCTTAATAGCATTTATTGTTGTAGTAGCAATATTCATTTATATGATAATACCAAATCTTCCAAATTCAGGAATGATTCTAGATATGAAAGAAAACACATATTTAGGTCAAGTATTTGGACCAAACTCATATTTCCAAGATGGATTCACTTATATGATGAGCTTATTATTCTTATCTATGGGACTAGCTTATGGTATAGGAGCAAAAACGTTTAAAAATGATAAAGAATTATTGGAAGAAGCAGGAAAATATTTTTCAAGAATTGGAAACATAATAATCTTAATATTCGTTGTTTCACAATTTATTGCAATCTTCAAAAAGACAAATATAGGAACAATTATAACAGCATGGTCAGCCAACTTAATTGAATACTTAGACTTTAGTGGCCTACCATTAATTATATTAAGTATTGTCTTAATAGCAGTTTCAAACCTATTTTTAACAACTCCAAGTGCTAAGTGGGCAATACTATCTCCAGTAATCGTTCCAATGTTTATGCAATCAAACATTTCTGCACAATTTGCACAAATAGTTATGAGAGCAGGAGATTCTATGACAAATGGTATTACTCCACTTTTAGCAAGTTTTGTAATATATATAGGTTACTTAAATATTTATAATTTTGATAAAGAAAAACCAATAACTATTACAAGAGCCATAAAGTTAACCGCACCATATTGTGGAATAATTTGCTTAACTTGGATACTATTAATAGTAGGATGGTATATTCTAGGACTTCCAATTGGACCAGGGGTATATCCGACAATTTAAAAAATAATATAAAAGTTCTCATTCTTTGGGAACTTTTTAAATTTTATGATATAATATGAAACAGAAAGAAGGAATAATATGAGTTTAACAGCAGGAATAGTAGGACTTCCAAATGTAGGAAAATCAACACTTTTTAATGCAATAACAAATCAAAAAATCTTAGCAGAAAACTATCCATTCGCAACAATAGAACCAAATGTTGGAGTAGTAACAGTACCAGACGAAAGAATGGACAAATTAAAAGAAATGTATGAACCAAATAGATTTATCCCAACTGCTTATGAATTTACAGATATAGCTGGTTTAGTAAAAGGAGCAAGTCAAGGAGAAGGTTTAGGAAATAAATTCTTATCTCATATCAGAGAAGTAGATGCCATAGTAGAAGTAGTAAGATGTTTTAATAATTCAAAAATTATTCACGTTGATGGAAATGTAGACCCAATAAGAGACATAGAAACAATAAACCTAGAACTATCAATCTCAGATCTAGATATAATTAATAATAGATTAGAAAGAGTATCAAAAAGAGCACGCACAACAAAAGATAAAGATAGCCTACTAGAAGTAGACGCTTTAGAAAAATCAAAAGAAGCTTTAGAAAAAAATATTCCATTAAGACAAGTAGAGTTCAGTGAAGAAGAAAAAAAATTACTAAAATCATATAGCTTTCTAACTATAAAACCAATTATTTATTTAGCTAATATAGATGAAGATGAACTAGGTCAAGAAGATAATGAATATGTAAAAAAAGTAAAAGAATATGCTCAAAAGGAAAATGCTCAAGTTGTAAGCCTTTGTGCGAAAACAGAAGAAGATTTAAGTGAATTAACAAAAGAAGAAAAGCAGGAAATGTTAGAGGCAATTGGACTAAGTAACTCAGGTCTAGATGACTTAATAAAAGCAACATACGACATTTTAGGTTTAGCAACTTATTTCACAGTAGGAAAAGACGAGGTAAGAGCTTGGACATTCAAAAAAGGTATGAATGCTAAAGAATGTGCTGGTATAATTCATACAGATTTTGAAAAAGGATTCATTAGAGCAGAAGTAATCTCATACACTGATTTAATAGAATGTGGATCAGAATTAAAAGTTAAAGAAGCAGGTAAAGCAAGACTAGAAGGAAAAGAATATTTAATGCAAGATGGGGATATTTGTCACTTTAGATTTAATGTATAAATAGAAAAGAGGGTTTGAAAATGACAAGACAGCAACTACTAAAAACGAAAAAGACCTTACTAGTTTATGCAGTTGCAACAACATTAGGTATAACTGGTCTAACTGGATGTGGTAATTATGAGACTCAAAAAGATGGTTCAATTGAATTTTGTGGTGATTTACTATATGAGTCACTAGCTAACTACTATATCTTAGAATTGAATTATGAAAATGATAATGTATATTATGTAGTTGATTTCTATCAACATATTCGTGAAGCAGAGATTGATATAAATGATCTAATGACATCAAAAAATATAGGAACAATAGAAATGAAAGAAGGATATAAATTAGATCAATCAATTATAACTTCTGACTATGCTAATATATCAATTTCAGCTGAAGATTTTAAGTTTGTAAAGCTAAAAGATTATCTTACAAAAATGAATAATATTAAAGAAAATTATAATTCAGATGATATCAATCAAATATTAGACTCATATAAAAATGAGCAAGAAAAAACAGTTAGTAAAGAATCTACAACTGGAAAAGTATTAACAAAATCAAAAACTAATTAAAAATATAGACAATCAAACAAAATTTTGTTATAATACATACGAGTATTTTAAATACTCCTTACTCATTTTATGAGTCATAAGTCCAAAAGGAGGTGTACAAATGAACAAGTATGAAATTATGTTTATCGTAAAATCAGATATGGAAGAAGCAGAAATTAAGAAAACTGCAGAAGCTATGAAAAAGGTTTTAACTGATAACAAAGCTAAGTTCTTAGAAACAAAAGAAATGGGTCAAAGAGATTTAGCATATGAAATTAATAAGTTCAAGACAGGTTACTATTTCTTATTTGTAGTAGAAGCAGGAGCTGAAGCTATCGAAGAATTTAATCGTGTTGTTGGAATAAATGAATGTATTTTACGTCATTTAGTTGTTAAAAAAGAAGATTAATTAAGAAAGAGGTAATTGTCATGAATAAAGTATTTTTAATAGGAAGACTAACAAGAGATCCAGAATTACGTTATACTGGAAGTAATACAGCAGTAGCATCATTTTCACTTGCTGTAAATAGAAATTTTACAAATCAATCAGGTGAAAGAGAAGCAGACTTTATCAATATAGTTGTTTGGAGAAAACAAGCAGAAAACGTAAAAAATTATTTATCACAAGGTAGTCAAGTTGCTATAGATGGACGTATTCAAACTCGTTCATACGATGATGCAGATGGAAACAGAAGATATGTAACAGAAGTAGTAGCAGATAATGTTGAATTTTTAGGAACAAAAGCTTCAAATAGTCAACAATCACAATCTACATCTGCTCATGAACCAACACCATATGACTTCGGAAAAGAGCCAGAAACAAAAACTACCAACGTAGATAGTAATCCATTTGCTGATTTTGGATCAAGTATTGAAATTAGTGATGACGAATTACCATTCTAAAAGGAGGATATATAATGGCAGAATTTTATCGTAAAAGAAAAAAAGTTTGTATGATGTGTACTGGTAAAAAAGTTGATTATAAAGATCCTGAAACATTAAAAAGATATATTAATGAAAAAGGAAAAATTTTACCAAGACGTGTAACTGGTAACTGTGCTCATCATCAAAGAATGATCGCAAGAGAAATTAAAAGAGCACGTGCAATTGCATTATTACCATATACAAGATAATAAAGACTATTCAGTCTTTTTTTTTCCAATTTTAAAGAGATAAGCAACTTCAATTTATAGACAAAACCTATCATTTATTATATAATTAACGTGGGGGTTTCTATCCGAAGGAGGCCATATGGAAATCGTAAAAAATAAAAGAAAATTAAACAAATATCTAAAAAAAGCAAATAATATATTTATTATGGCTCATAAAGATTTAGATCTAGATGCACTAGGAAGCTCAATTGGTATGTATACAATCTTAACAAAGAAAAAGAAAAAATGCTTTTTAATAATAGATGATAAAGAACATGAATTAGGTGTATCAAAAATATTAAAGGAATTAGAAGGCTGCTTAAATATTATTAAAAGTAGTGACTTAGATTCGAAATTAGACAAAAGTGAAAATAAAAATTTATTATTGATTTTAGATACAAACAAAAAAGATTTAGTTCAAAGTGAAACAACCTTGAAAAAAATCTCAAAAAAAGTTGTAATTGACCATCATAGTCCAGGAAAAACAACTATAAAAGATGCATTCTTAATAATAGATGAAGAAGTATCAAGTACATGCGAAATGATAACAAACCTAATAGAGACATATGACATAGAACTAGAATCATATTATGCAACTATTCTTCTATCAGGAATAGTACTAGATACTAATAATTTCACATTAAAAACAACAGCCGATACTTACTATTCAGCATACTTTTTAGCAAGCTTAGGAGCATCAGCTAAAAAAGTACAATATCTTTTAAAACAAGATTTGGAAGAGTATACTGAAAGACAAAAATTACTAACAAGAATAGAAATACTAGATAATAAAATAGCCTTCACTAAAGCTACTCCATATACAATATATAGAAGAGAAGACTTAGCTAAAATTGCAGATACACTTTTATTTTTTAATAACATAGAAGCATCATTTGTAATTGGAAAAATAGGCAAAGATACAGTAGGAATAAGTGCTAGAAGCCTTGGTAACTTTGATATATCAACAATCTTAGAAGAACTAGGCGGAGGCGGAAACGACTACAATGGAGCAGTGAAATTTGATAAGAAAAATATTAGTGAGGTAGAAGAATTATTAAAAAAAGAAATCAAAAAACAGGAGGGATAACATGCAAGTAATATTTATTAGGGATTTAAGAAAACAAGGAAAAAAAGGAGAAATAAAAGAAGTAAAATCTGGATATGCAGAAAACTTCTTAATAAAACAAGGATATGCAATTCCTCTAAATCAACAAAACTTACGTAACCTACAACATGAGAATAAGAAAATAGAAGAGGAAGATCAAAAAAATAAAGAGCTAGCTTTAAAAGAAAAAGAAAAACTAGAAAAGATAGAACTAGAATTTAAAGTAAAAACTGGAAAAGATGATAGAGTTTTCGGTAGTATAAGCCCAAAACAAATCAAAGAAGAACTATTAAAGAAAGATATAAAAGTAGAAAAAAGACAAATAAAATTAGATAACAACATAGTGTCACTAGGATATCATAAAGTAAAAATAGAGTTATACAAAAAAGTTGAAGCAGAAATAAAAGTTCATGTAGTAAAGTAGAGGTGATAAAATGGCCCTAAAGTCATTACCAAATAATTTAGAAGCAGAAGAATCAGTATTAGGAGCTTGTTTTCTATCAAAATACGCTCTACAAAAAGCCTGTGAATCACTTACAGAAGATTCTTTTTATAATGAAAAAAATGCAAAAATATTTGCCTCATTATCCTCATTATCAGAGCAAAAAATTCCAATAGATATTACAACAGTAACAAGTGATCTACAAAATAAAAAAATATTAAGTGAAGTAGGCGGTGTTGAATATCTAACTGAGGTAGTTAATTTTGTTCCAACCGCAACCAATATAGATTATTATATAAAAACAGTAGAAGATAATGCGATTTTAAGAAAATTAATTGAAACTGCTACAGAGATTGCAAGTGAAGGATATGAAACAGAAACAAGTGTAAATGAAACATTAGATAATGCAGAAAAAAAGATTCTAAATATAGTCAAAAATAGAAAATCAAGTGAATTCAAATCAATCAAAGAAGTTTTAATCAAAACAGAATCAGACCTAGAAAAACTTGCTCAAAGTAAAGGTGAAATAACAGGTTTAGCTACAGGTTGGTATGACTTTGATAAATTAACAACAGGACTACATGAGAATGAATTTATAATAATTGCTGCTCGTCCTGCCATGGGTAAAACAGCCTTTGCCTTAAACATAGCTACTCATATTGCAATGACACAAAAAAAGTCAGTCGCTCTATTCAACTTAGAAATGGGTGCTGAGCAATTAGCCCTAAGAATCTTATCATCAGTAGGTCAAATAGAAGGTTTCAAAATGAGAACAGGTAACCTTATGAACACTGATTGGAAAAGATTAAACGAAGCAACTGCACAACTTGCCGACACCAACTTATTTATTGACGATACTCCCGGTATTACAATAGGAGAAATAAGAGCAAAATGTAGAAGATTAGCAAGCAGTGATAAAGGACTAGGTATAGTCATAATCGACTACCTACAATTAATATCAGGTGGAAAAAATTATGGAGCAAATAGACAACAGGAAGTGTCAGATATATCAAGAAGTTTAAAGACCCTAGCAATGGAGTTACATGTTCCAGTAATTGCTCTAGCTCAATTATCACGTGGAGTAGAAGCCAGAGAAGACAAAAGACCAATCATGAGTGACTTACGTGAATCAGGATCAATTGAACAAGATGCAGATATAGTTTCATTCTTATATAGAGATGATTATTATAATAAAGAAGCAAGACGAGAAGATGATAGTAGTATCAGTGAATTAATTATCGCTAAGCACCGTAACGGACCAACCGCAACAATAGAACTACTCTTTAAGAAAAATACATCAACATTCTTGAGCTTGAAAAAAGAAGAAAGAGGGAATGATCAAAATGGATAAAAAAGTAATTCTTTATGTAACAGTATCCATTATAATAAGTGCATTAATAACATCACTTCTTCCGAAAAAACAGACTGGAGTACCAAAAGAAGTATATAGAGTATATATAGAAGGAAAATCACTAGGACTAATAAAGTCAAAAAATGCCTTGGAAAAATACATAGATAAAGAACAAAAAAGTATAAAAGAAAAATATGGTGTAAAAAAAGTATATGCACCAGACGAACTAGATATAGAAAAAGAGTTAACATACGATGAAAAAATATATTCAACCAAGCAAATCTATGAAAAAATAAAGGATATATCACCATTTACTATAGATGGATATACTATGAAAATAAAAGGTTTAACAAAGACTAATTCAGATGGCAAAAAAGTAAAAGGTGAAGATAAATACATATATACATTAAATAGAAAGACATTTACAAAAGCTGTAGAAAAAACAGTAAAATCATTTATTACAGAAGATAAATATAATGCCTATAAAAACAAGACTCAAAAAGAAATAAAAGAAACAGGATCAATCATTGAAAATCTATATATAAAAAATAAAATAACAATAAAAGAATCAAAAATTCCTGTTAATAAAACAATCTATACTAAAGAAGAAGACCTAACAAAATATTTGCTATTTGGAACAACAGAAGAACAACAAAAATACACAGTAAAAGATGGAGATACTATAGCAGATGTTGCTTTCAACAATAAGATTTCAACTGAAGAATTTTTAGTTGCAAATACACAATTCAAAGATGAAAATAGTCTTCTATTTACAGGACAAGAAGTTACCATAGGACTTCTCCATCCACAATTTGATTTAGTGGAAGAAGATCATACTGTAAGTGATCAAGAAGTTAATTATGAAACAGAAACTAAAATCGATAATTCAAAGAAAAGTAGTTATAGTCAAGTAGAACAAGCAGGAGTAAAAGGAAAAAATCGTGTAACACAAAAAATTCAGAAAGTAAATGGAGAAACAACAAACGTAGTAACAACCAACACAGAAGAATTGACTGCTCCTGTAAAAGAAATAATTGTAAAAGGTCGTCAAGGCTCTTCATCAGGAGGAGCTGGTGGTTATGGTGGAGCAGGATATGGAGGTACAGTCGCTACCAAAGGAGAATGGGGCTGGCCAGCAACTTGTCAAACAGTATCATCACCATTCGGTTATCGTTGGGGAGTATTACATGATGGTACAGATATAGCAGGATGTGGATATGGTTCAAATATCTTCGCAGCCCAATCAGGTACAGTTGTAAAAACTTCATACAAATTTGATAATGGTATTTACGTAATTATCAATCATAATAATGGTTACTATAGTTTATATGCCCATCTATCAGGCTACACAGTAAAAGAAGGACAATCAGTTTCAAAAGGTCAAGTTATAGGAACAATGGGTAGAACAGGATTTGCAACAGGAGTACATCTACACTTCGCAATATGGGTAGGATATCCATATTATGGTGGATCTGTACGAAATGCAATGAGTTTCTATTAAAATGAAAGCAAAAACACTAGGAAGCGGTTCCAAGGGCAATACAGCAATCGTTCTTGGAACAACAGCTAATCTAATTATAGATATGGGCCTTTCTTATCTAACAATAAAAAGAATGTTAGAAGAGGACTCATTATCATTTGAAGATTTTAATGGCTTGTTAATTACCCATTCCCATAACGACCATATAAAAGGACTATCAACTTTTATAAAACGAACAAAAATAAAAGTATATGTTCCAAAAGAAATGTATCATGAACTACAAGAAATAGTACCAATAGAAAGATGTGAGTTCATAGAAGATAATTTCAAAATAAATGATATAGAAATAGAATTAATTCATACATCACATGATACAGATTATTCAGTAGGATTTATCATAACAGAAAAAGATAAGAGTATGGTATATGTGACTGATACAGGATATATAAATAGAAAATTTTTAGCAAAGATGAAAAATAAAGATATTTATATAATAGAAAGTAATCATGATGAAGCCATGCTAATGGATGGACCATATCCAAGATTTTTAAAAGAAAGAGTTATTAGTGATAAAGGTCATTTATCTAACAAGACAACTGCTAGGTACTTAAAGCAATCAGTAGGAGAAAAAACAAAATATATTGTACTGGCTCATTTAAGTGAAAAAAACAACACAGAAGAGTTAGCGTATAAAGAGACAAAAGAAGCCGTAAATAACGATAACATAAAAATAATAGTAGCTAAACAAGATGAAGAATCAGAACTTTTAGAGGTATAAGATGATAAAGATAGTATGTGTAGGAAAAATAAAAGAAAAATATTTAAAAGATGCTATAGCAGAGTATCAAAAAAGAATATCAAAATATACAAAATTAAATATTATTGAAGTAAAAGACTATGATTATGATGATATTAATAAAGTATTACAAGCAGAAAAAGAACAAATAGAAAAACATATAGATTCTAAAGATTATTTGATAACTTTAGAAATAGAAGGAAAACAAATAACATCAGAAGAATTAGCCAAAACACTAGATAATACCCTAACAATCAACAGTAATATCACTTTTGTAATAGGAGGAAGTTATGGTATAGATCAAAGTATAAAAAATAAAGCAAACTTTCATTTGTCATTTTCTTCGCTTACTTTCCCACATCAATTATTTAGAGTATTACTTCTAGAACAAATATACAGAGCATACAAAATCAATAATAATGAAAGTTATCATAAATAAGGTGGTATAATGATAGGAAACGATTGGGATGAAATCCTAAAAGATGAAATGAATAAAGATTATTTCAAAGAATTGATAAACTTTGTAAATAATGAATATAAAACAAAGACAATATATCCAAAAAAATGTGATATTTTTAATGCGTTCAGATTTACCAGTTATAAAGACGTAAAAGTAGTTATACTAGGTCAAGATCCATACCATGGAGAAAATCAAGCCGAAGGTTTATCTTTTTCTGTAAAAAATTGCGTGAGAAAACCACCATCACTACAGAATATATTTAAAGAAATGGTAACTGATTTAAATGTACCATATCCTGAAACAAATTCACTAGTACCTTGGAGTAAAGAAGGAGTATTACTTCTAAATACTGTTTTAACGGTAGAAGAAAAAAAGCCTGCTTCACACAAAGATAAAGGTTGGGAACAATTTACAGATGCAGTTATAACAAAATTAAATGAAAAAAAAGAGCCCATTGTCTTTATACTTTGGGGAAGTTTTGCTAGAAGTAAGAAGAAATTAATAACAAATCAAAATCATTATATTATAGAATCTGCACATCCATCACCATTTTCAGCATATAATGGATTTTTTGGAAGTAGACCATTCTCAAAAACAAATGAATTTTTGAAGTCCAAGGAATTGAAACAAATAAATTGGCAAATAAAATAAAAAAGACTTAGCTGTCTTTTTTATTTGTCCTCTTTTAATATTTCAAACATTTCTCTTTTTTCGTGAGAATAAAACTCTTTCTTTTTATATCCAAAGAATAATCTAATAATATTAGAAGGAAAAGATAAAATAAGTTTATTAAAATCAACGACACTATCATTATAAAATTTTACAGAAGCAGCTAAATCAACTTCATTATCATTAAGTTCTTCAAGTATGCTAACTAATTTCTCACTTTTATATAATTTATCATTATCATCAAGTTTTTGAAATAATTTATGATAACATTCAGTAAGCTTCTCATTCATTTCAAAATGATTCATTTCTTCATTTATATCATTTATTTCAGGAATAAATTCTTTAAGTTTTAACTCATCTTTAATAATAGGTATACATCTTTCAATCAATTCTTTTTTCTTTTTTAGTAATATATCAGCATTTTCCTCGGCCTCATCTATCTTAATAATAATAAATTGAAATTTATTGTAGTAAATCGCAAAAATCAGTAAAATAAAGGCAATTATAGTAATTGATCCTACTATAATATAAAACATCTTATCATCCCCTATGCTACATAAATTATATCAAAATAAGTTAGAAGTAACAATATCTTTACATTGAAAAACATAAAATAAATTTAAACAATCAAAATATTTGATATAATAACCTTAGGAGTGATAATAATGGAAATAATATTAGGAGTGTCAAATAAACACATTCACTTAACAGAAGAAGATTATAAATTATTATTTAATGAAGAACCACTAGAAAAAATAAGATCATTAAAACAACCACACCAATTTGCTGCCAAACAAACAGTAACAATAAAAACAAATAAAGATAAACTAGAAAATGTTCGAGTAATAGGACCATTTAGAAATTATACACAAGTAGAAATCTCAAAAACAGATGCTTATAAGTTAGGAATAAATCCCCCAATCAGAGATTCAGGAGATCTAACAGACTCTGAAACAGTAGAAATAATAGGACCTGTTAATAAAATCACTAGAAAATGTTGTATAATCGCAAATCGTCATATTCATATTACCAAGCAACAAAAACAAGAATTAAACCTTGAAAATCTAGAAGAAGTAGCTGTATCATTTGAAGGAGAAAAAGGTCTAATATTTGATCATGTAAAATTAAAAGAATGTACAGAAGCAGAATTAGAACTTCATCTTGATACAGACGATGCTAATGCAGGATTTTTAAAAACAGGAAATATAGGAAGAATAATTAAGAAGCAGTAGAGTTATTAAGTTTTTCATCAAAAACAGGATCACTATCAGTAGGCTCAGTACCCTTTAAAAAATACATTAATTTCTTTTTTGAGTCGCTTTCACTGGCAGGTTTCCCACTAATAGGCTCTACTAAAACAGTAGAAACATTATCAGGAACCTCATACCAATTATCAGGCTTATCCTTCAAATAATCTTCCATAGAAGTCAACCAGATATTTTGAGAATATTTATATTCGCTAGATTTTAGTTCAGTATTATCATCATATCCAACCCAAACAGCTGTCAAAACATCAGGATTAAAACCTATATTCCAATTATCAGTAGAAGTAGTTCCACTCTTTAAAGAATACTTATGAGTCATTCTAGAAGCAATTCCAATAGCAGTAGGATAATTATAATCAATATAATCAGCATCATAAGTAGCAGTAAGCATATTATTTAAAATGAAGCAAAGGCTAGAATCAAGAACCTTTGTTTTTTCTTGTTTGTACTCATATAAAACATTGCCATTTTTATCCTCTATCTTCTTAATAAGATGTGGTTTTACCCTATATCCAAGATTAGCAAAAGCAGAATAACCACCAGCCATTTCCATGATATTAATCTCATTGGTACCAAGAGGTAGAGAAGGAATAGCCTGTAATTTTTCAGTTATCCCAACCTTTTTAGCCATATTAACAAGTGTATCCTCACCCAAAAACAAATGCGTTTTAACAGCATATATATTTTCAGAATAAGCAATAGCAGTAGCCATAGAAATAGGTTTATTCCCATATACATCATTATTATTTTTAGGAGAATAAGTTTGATTATTTGAAAGATTAAAAGTTGTTTTTTGACTAGTAAAAGAAGTGGAAGAAGTAAATCCATTTTCTAAAGCAGCATAATAAAGATATGGTTTCATAGAAGATCCCACCTGTCTTTTAGCAGAAGTAGCTCTATTATATGAAGATGTATTATAATTTCTACCACCAATTAAAGCCAAAACACCACCAGTTTTAGGATCTATCATAACCGCAGCTGTTTGTATTTTAGAATCATCAGGAATCGAATCATTAATATTTTTTTCTAAGTTTTTTTGACTATCCAAATCAAGGGTTGTATAGATTTTTAAACCATTAGTTTCAATTAAAGATTTAGGAATACCAGGAATAGTATCTAATTCACTCATAACGGCATCATGGTAGTACATAATAGTACTAGATTCCTCTTTGTTTTTTTCACCAACAATATTTAACTCCTCGTTATAAGCATTATCTTTTTCCCTCTCACTAATAATTCCATTTTCAACTAAAGTATTTAAAATTAAAAGTTGTCTTTTTTTAGCAGTATCAAAATCAACTAAAGGAGAATAATTTGAAGGAGATTTAGGAATTCCAGTAATCATCGCAGCCTCCGCTAAATCTAAGTCTTTAGCTTTCTTATTAAAATAAAATTCACTAGCATTATCTATACCATACATTCCATGTCCGTAATTAATAGTATTTAAATATCCTTCTAGTATTTCATCTTTACTATAATTGTTTTCTATACGCATTGTATACCACATTTCGTCCCATTTTCTTTTCCAAGTTTTATCAAAATCTAAAAATAAATTTTTAGCATATTGCTGAGTAATAGTAGAAGCACCTTGCTTAGTAGACCTAGAAGCAATATTAATCATACTAGCTTTTACAATTCTATTGTAATCAAACCCTTTATGATCATAAAAATGCTTATCCTCAGTATAAATAGTAGACTTAATAACATAGTTTGAAATCTTATTCAAACTAACCCATGCTTTACTTTCATTTCCCTGAAAAAATAAATTGTCCTTTTTATCATATAATAAAACGTTATTAGCGCTCCCTATTTCTAACTTTGGAGTAGACTTTAAATAAAGAAAAATTCCTCCTTTTATAAAAATATAAAGAACAACTGTAAATAAAAATAGTTTCAAAAGTTTCTTCATAAAATCTCTCCTTCTAGAATTATTATGAATAATTAAAATTTAAATTATGTAAAAAAATAAAAAAACAATAGACAAAAATCTAAGAAAGTGCTATAATACAACAAATTAAAAAGGAGTGGTTGTATGATAAACATAGATTCAAATAATGTAATGAAAAAAATTCTAAGACAAGCAGATGAATCATCAAAAGAATTAGATAAAGCAAGAGAAAAACAAGATCAAAAAGAAATAAAGGAAAAACTAGATAATTTCAAAATATACGATCAAGCTAGAGAAAATATATGTTCAATGTGGGGAAGACCTTTGAAAATAAAAGAAGAGAGTTTAGAGGAACTAAAAAAGAATATAGAACAAATCGATAAAAAAATACAAAAAGAAAAACTATATTTAAATGAGATCAACGTTAAAGAGACACTAATAAATAAATATCGTGTAATAAGAAATAAAAATTTAAGAGATTTAAGAAGAAACAATAACATAGGATTCGTTGCTTTAGGAAGCCTAACTGGATCTATACTTCTTGCATCTAATCTAACACCAGTATCGCTCCTAATTGACTTAACAACCGCAACAATACTAGGTATAACATATGCTGCTTTAATAGATGCTAGAGATAAAAGTAAATTTGATAAAGAAAACACGGAATTATTAGAAGAACCGTTATCTCAAAAAGAATTACCTAATGAAGAAAGAATTTTGTCTAAAAAACATAACAGAACAATTTCAAATCTTAGTGATCACATAGTTGAAAAAACTATAAAAGAAGAAGCTTATTTAACAAAGAAAAAAGAAGAAATAGATAACCAAGATCCTAATCAATTAATACAAAGTGAAAATCTAGGATTTGTTTTAGATAATCTAGATAGATTCACCGATAGAACAATACAACAAAAGGTAACTGCTAAAGAAATAGACAATATTTTAGATAATCTTGATACTTTAGTACCACACAAAAAAGAAAAACCATATCAAAAAGTAAAACACATTTAATTGTGTTTTTAATATGTATAAAAGCCATATAGGTTGTAATTATACTAATATTATGGTATACTTTGTGCATAAATTTTAAGGAGTTTTTTTATGAAGAAAAATGCAAAAGTTACTTTAGAAACTGAAAAAGAACATTTTATAGAAAAAGTTATAATAGAAGAAAAAAATAATAAAATAAATTACAAAGAACAAATAAATACAAATGTCCTTTTCGATAAAAATAATCTAATATTGATAAGAGAAAATAATGAAATATATATGGAACTATCATTTAAAGAAAAAAATGCACTTATTTTCATAAAAGACTTAAGAAAAAATATAGAATTGAAATTAAAATCAGTAAAAACTAATATAACAGAAAAAGAAATAACAATTAGTTATGTCTTAGAAGATGAGAACTATCTATATAAGATAGAGATGGAGGATTAATATGAGCATTATAAAAGAATTAGAAAAACAAGTAGAGAAAAAAATAGAAGAGTCAGGTTATGAAATAGATAACTTTAAATTACAAGTAACAAATAGACCAGACTTAGGAGAATATCAAATTAATGATGCTATGCAACTAGCTAAAAAATATCACAAAAATCCAAGAGAAATAGCAGAAGACATTACAGAAAAATTAGAAGAATTAAATATATTTACTAATATAAATATCGCTGGCCCAGGTTTTATAAATGTAAGTCTAAGTGATGAATTTTTGATAAATATAATAGAGAAAATGTCAACAAATATAGAAAGCAATATAGATAAACAAGAGAAAAAAACTATTGTATTAGACTATGGTGGCGCAAATGTTGCAAAAGCCTTACATGTTGGTCACTTAAGAAGTGCTAATATAGGAGAAGCATTAAAAAGATTAGCGAGACTACTTGGACATACTGTAATAAGTGATGCTCATCTAGGAGATTATGGAAGACCATTAGGCTTAGTTATATTAGAAATAAAAAAAAGATATCCAAACCTAGAATATTTCAATGAAGAATACACAGGAGATTATAAAGATATAGAACTTCCAATCACAAACAAGGACTTGGAAGAAATATACCCAATTGCTAGTACTAAAGCAAAAGAAGATGAAGCATATTTGGAAGAGGCTAGAATAATAACTACAAAGTTACAAAATCATGAAAGAGGTTACTATGATATTTGGCAAAGAATAATAGAAATCTCAAAAGAAGAAATTAAAAAAGTTTACGACGAGTTAAATGTATATTACGATCTTTGGGAAGGCGAAAGTAATGCCGCTGAATATGTAGATGAATTAATCGAAATATTAGAATCTAAAAACCTAGTAGAAATAAGTGATGGAGCAAAAATTATCGATGTAAAAGAAGAAGATGATAAATCTCCAATGCCACCATTATTACTAGTAAAATCAAATGGATCAATCTCATATGAAACAACAGATCTCGCAACAATACTAGAAAGAAAAAAGAAAATAGATCCAGATGAAATTTGGTACTGTGTAGACGGAAGACAACAACTTCATTTTGAACAAGTATTCCGTGCCACTAGAAAAGCAAACTTAGTTTCAGATGATGTAAAATTAGAATATATTGGCTTTGGAACAATGAATGGAAAAGATGGAAAACCATTTAAAACAAGAGATGGCGGAGTAATGAGTCTAAAAAGTCTAATAGATGAAGTAAAGAAAGAAACAGAAAAAAGAATCAATAAAGATATAGTTGCAGAAGAAAATATAGAAGAAACAGTAGATAATATTGCTATATCAACCTTAAAATATGCAGATTTAATTCCATTCCGTACAACAGATTACATTTTTGATCCAGAAAAATTCTCTGAAGTAGAAGGTAAAACAGGACCATATTTATTATATTCAACAGTCAGAATGGCATCACTTTTAAACAAAGCTAAAGATGAAAAACAAACTACATATAAAAAAGTAAAAAATAAAACAGATAGAGATATAATCTTGACACTATTAGAACTTCCAAACGTATTAACTAGATCATTTGAAATGAAATCATTAAACGAAATAGCAGACTATCTATATGACTTAACTTCAAAATATAATAAATTTTATTCAGAAAACAAAGTATTAACAGAAGAAGACGAAGATTTAAAAGAGTCTTGGCTAGTTTTAACTAATACTGTTTATAAGACAAATTTACTACTTTTAGATACTCTAGGATTAAAAGTTCCAGAAAAAATGTAAAAAACAGTTGTAATTGTATATAATATATGTTATAAGTTTATTTGAAATTATTTAAGAACAAAAAACAACTATGTGCATATATTGCAGATAGGACGAGGAGGACTTTTCTATGGATGTTAGAAAAATGAAAAAAGATGACTTGGAATTAATGTCAAATAAAGATATTACATTTAATTTACTAGAAAATAGTAAAAAAACAATAAATACAGCAGACTTATTTAATGAAATATTAAAACTATTAGAGTTACCATCAAGTGAGTTTGATAAGAAAATAGGAGATTATTATACAGCTCTCGCAACTGATAAAAGATTTATACTATTAGATGATGGTACTTGGGATTTAAGAAGTCGTCATACATCAGACAAAGTAAAAACTATTTCTGAAGAAGACGAAGAAGATGAAGATGAAGAAGAAATCACAAAAGATGATCAACAAGAAGAAATAGAAGAAGACAACTATGATGATACAGATGATGATTATGATGATACAGATGAAGACTTAAAAGACTTAGTAGTAATAGACGAAGATGAACTAGAATTAGATTAATAATTCTAGTTTTTATATAAAGAGTATGTTATAATATCAATGATTAACAAAGAAGGGTGACGTGATAATATGATCGAACGTTTAGAACTTGCCTTAAAAAAATATGAGGATATCCAACAAGAATTAACAAAAGAAGAAGTTTTAACAGATATAAAAAAAACAAGAGAATTATCAAAAGAAATGAGTGATTTAGAAGAATTGGTAACCTGTTATAAGAAGTATAAAAGAACAGAAGAAGAAATCACAGATACCAAAGAAATGCTAAATGACCCTGAATTAGGAGAAATGGCAAAAGACGATTTAACTAATTTAGAACAAGAAAAAGAAAATTTAGAAAAAGGACTAGAAGTATTACTAATTCCAAAAGATCCTAATGATAGTAAAAACGTAGTAATAGAAATCAGAGGAGCTGCAGGTGGAGATGAAGCAAATATCTTTGCTGGAGATCTATTTAGAATGTACACAAGATATGCAGAAAAACAAGGTTTTAGTTATAAAGTATATAACTCTGTAGATGGAACTGCTGGAGGATTCAGTCAAATAGAATTTATTATAAAAGGTGAAGGTGCTTATTCTAAACTAAAATATGAAAGTGGATCACATAGAGTTCAAAGAGTACCAGTAACAGAATCAAATGGAAGACTACAAACTTCAACCGCAACTGTCCTAGTAATGCCAGAAGTTGATGATGATATTGATATTGAAATAAATCCAGGGGATTTAAGAATAGATATATATAGATCAAGTGGTTGTGGAGGACAAGGAGTAAATACAACAGATTCAGCTGTAAGAATTACTCATTTACCAACTAATACAGTTGTAACTTGTCAAAATGAAAGAAGCCAAATTCAAAATAAAGAACAAGCTATGAAGGTTCTAAAAGTAAGACTATATGAACAAAAACAAAGAGAACTAGAAGAACAACAAGGTGCTGCACGTCGTAGTAAAATAGGAACAGGCGATAGAGCTGAAAAGATTAGAACTTATAATTATCCTCAAAATAGAGTAACAGATCATAGAATTGGATTTACTACAAAACAATTAGATCGTGTTATGGACGGAGATTTAGATGATATAATTGAAGCACTAATTTCTGAAGACCAAAAAAGAAAACTAGCTGGAGAAGAAGAATAAAAATGAGAGTAGAAGATTTATTAGTATATGGAAAGACTTATTGTCATTCTGATCATGTAAAACTTTTACTTGCTGACTTATTAAATCTAAACCCATTAGAACTATTAAACCATTTAGAAGACATTGTAGAAGATGAAAAGATAGATTTATTTAAAAAAGAAATAAAATCTTTAAAAGAAGGAAAACCACTACAATATGTTATAGGTAATGTTAATTTTTATGGAAATAGGTTTTTAGTTAACGAAAATGTTCTAATACCACGATTTGAAACAGAAGAGTTAGTAGAAAATACCATAAATTATTTAAATTTATTAGGAAAAAAAGACTTAAAAATATTAGATATAGGTTGTGGCTCAGGAGTAATAGGACTTACTTTAAAACAAAAATATCCAACAAGTGAAGTTGATTTACTAGATATATCAGAAAAAGCAATAGAAGTAGCGCAACAAAATGCCAAAAACCTGAATCTAGATGTTAACTTTATTAAAAGTGATGTTTTTGAAAATGTCGATAAAAAGTATGACTTAATAATCAGTAATCCACCGTATATAAAAGATGAAGAAGAAATCGAAGATATAGTAAAAAATAATGAACCAAACATTGCACTATACGCAGGTAAAGATGGCTTAGATGTATACAAAAAGATTTTAAAAGAAGTAAAATACTATATGAATGATCCATGTTTAATAGCTTTTGAAATAGGAATGACACAAAAAGAAGACTTAATCAATTTAACTAATAAATATCTAGACAATGTCATAATAGAAACAAAAAAAGATCTATCTGATAAAGATAGAATGATATTTATTTTAAAAAAATGAATAAAATATAAATAAAAGAACCACCATTAATATGAAAGGTGGCTTTTTATATGAAAAAAATAATAACTATAATAGTATTAATCATCTTAATGATTGTCACAATGTCAAAGGAAGAAGAAGTAATTATTCCCAAAGATGCTATAAGATTTAGAGTAATCGCAAACAGTAATGATCTAAAAGATCAACAAGAAAAGAAAAAAATTGCAAAAACACTAGGTAATAATATAACGAAACTATTAAAGAATCAAAACTCACTTCAAGAAACTAGAACCACATTAAAGAAAAACATAAATACTTTTACAACAACGATTCAAGAAGAAATGAAAAATGATAATTATGACAACAATGTAGAAGTAAATTATGGTATGAATTACTTTCCAGAAAAAACTTATAAAGGAGTAAAATATAAAGAAGGAGAATATGAATCACTTGTTGTCACTTTAGGAAAAGGAGAAGGTAATAACTTCTGGTGTGTTCTGTTTCCACCACTATGCCTATTAGAAGCAGAAGAAGATGATACAAACGAAGTAGAATATACATCATTTGTGAAAGAATTAATAGATAAGTATTTTTAACAAACTAAAACAATAGAATATAAAAGGTGATAATATGAAAGAATCCCTTTTATTTTTATTTATAGGAATAGGTTTAAGTATGGATGCCTTTTCTCTAGCTGTTGTATATGGTACTAATAATTTAGAAAAAAAGAAATGTTTAATCTTAAGTATAATAGTAGGAGTATTTCATTTTATTATGCCAAATCTGGGCAGTATACTAAGTAATAAGCTATTAACCAACTTTGCTACATATGGGAATATCATTACAGGAATAGTTTTCTTCATATTAGGAATTCAAATGATACTCTCTCTTAATGATGAAGAAAAAACTACTGACCTTTCCAGCTATTTAGAAATAATAATGTTTGCCATTGCCGTAAGTATTGATAGTTTTACAGTAGGAATGGCATTAAGTTTAGAAAAACAAAACATAGTTCTGGGAGGATTAATTTTTTCATTAGTAAGTTCGATATTTACTCTGACAGGACTATTCCTAGGTAAATATTTAAGTAAATATGGAAAGGTAAGCAAAATAATAGGAATAATCATTTTATTTATATTTTCAATTAAATATTTATTGTTTTAAAGTAAGAAGAATACATATGAATATTAAAATGTATTCTTCTTATTTATTGACTAAAAAAGATATTTTCTCTATAATTAGTTTAGCTAGTTATCAAGTGTAACTACTTTTATAGTAAAGAGTAAAATATAATAAACAAGTAGTGAGGTATAAAATGAAGATTTTAGAGATAGAAGGACAAAGAGAATTAACTGGGACTATTAGAATTAGTGGAGCAAAAAACTCATGCGTAGCTCTAATTCCAGCAGCAATTCTTTCGGATGATGAAGTAACAATATGCAATGTTCCAGAAATTACTGATACAGATGCATTATGTGAAATTTTAGAAGAATTAAATGTAAATGTAAAAAGAGCAAGTGAAAGTATATTAATAAACCCAGAAAATATGCAAAATACAGAAATAAAAGAAGGATTTTCAAAAAAATTAAGAGCATCATATTATTTTATGGGAGCATTACTTGGAAAATATAAAAAAGCAGTAATGTATTTCCCAGGAGGCTGTTCAATAGGAAAAAGACCAATAAACTTACACTTAAAGGGATTTGAAGCATTAGGGGCAAAAGTAACAAACGAAAGAAACAAATATATTGTAGAGGCAGAAGAATTAAAAGGAGCAAATATATATTTGGACTTTGCATCAGTTGGTGCAACTATTAATATTATGTTAGCAGCTGTTAAAGCAAAAGGAACAACAATAATAGATAATGCAGCCAAAGAACCAGAAATAGTAAATGTAGCAACATTCCTAAATAATATGGGAGCAAAAATAACAGGAGCAGGAACTTCAACAATAAAAATTGAAGGAGTAGAAAAACTTCATGGTTGTTTCCATGAGGTAATACCAGATAGAATTGAAGCAGGAACTTATATAATAATAGGTGCATTGTGTGGTTCTAGATTAAAAATAGATAATATAATTCCCGAACATATTGATTCATTACTATCAAAATTACAAGAAATAGGTGTTGAATTAGAAATAGGTAGTGACTATGTCATTGTAAGTAAAAATTCAAAAACAAAACCAACTTGTATTAAAACAAGTGTATATCCAGGCTTTCCAACAGATTTACAACAACCATTTACAGTATTGTTAACACAAAGCACGGGTAAAAGCAAAGTAGAGGAAACAATTTGGGAAAATAGATTTATGCATGTAGCATATCTAAATCAATTAGGTGCAGATATTACAATAAAAAATCAAACCGCAACAATTATAGGACCAACAAAACTTAAGGGAACTAATGTAGTCGCAACAGACTTACGTGCAGGAGCAGCAATGGTTGCCGCTGGTCTTATTGCTGAAGGTAAAACAACAATTACAAATGTAGAACACATCTTAAGGGGATATGAACAAATTGTTGAAAAGTTAAAAGGCGTAGGTGCTAAAATAGAGAGTAAAGAAATATAATTAAATAGCTTTACTCTTTTTTTTGGAGGAATCTATGAAAATAATAAAAAAACATCAAAAATTAATTGTATTTGTAATAACTTGTCTTTCAATCTATTTTATATATAACTATAGTGGAGAACAAAATAAAATAACCTACATAACCTTAGGAGATGGATATGCAGAAGGATTAAACTCATATCAACAACCTTCATATGGTTATAGTGATTACTTAAAAGATTACTATGAAGAAAGAGATGAATTAAAATTCTACTATGATGGATATACCAATAAGGAAATGACATTAAAAGATTTAAAAAAAGATATTGAATTAAATACAAGAGAAAAAGACGGACATACTAGTATCAAAGAAGCTCTTCGAGAATCCAACTTATTAACAATGTCAGTAGGACTAAATGATATAAGACATAAATTATCAGAATGCGATCAAATAACCAAAAATGACGAAAAAAGAATTGAAAAGGAAATCACAAACCAAGTAGAAGAAACCATAAAAGAACTTAGAAAATATTATAAATATGATATTTATATAATAGAATATCCAAATCTTTATCCACAGAATTCTGTGGAAAGAAGATTATTAACAAAACTAAATAATAAATATAAATCTCTTTCTAAAGAAAAATACACAGTTTTTGTGGAAAACCCAGAAATAGAGAAAAACAGAGAAAAATATGTGGAAAATCCCAAAACAATTTATCTAAACAGCTTTGGATATAAGAAAATATTTGAAAATATTAAAGCAAATATCGAAAAATAGCTTGAAAAATAACAAAATAGTTGATATACTAATAACGCATTTAATTACTATGACCTAAATTGAGTCATGGCGGAAGGAGAGATAATTATGAAAAAAGGAATACATCCAGATTACAAAGAATGTACTGTAACATGTGCTTGTGGAGAAACATTTAAGGCAAGATCAAATAAAGAAGAAATCTCAGTAGAAGTATGTTCTAAATGTCATCCATTCTATACTGGAAAACAAAGAGGTGCATCACGTGCAGGACGTGTAGATAAATTTAATAAGAAGTATGGATTTACTCAAGAAGAAACAGCTGCTTAATAGCTGTTTTTTATATGTAAAATTATAAATTTACATAAATAGTGTAAAAAAAAATAAATACTTGGTTATTAAGTAAAAGAATGTGATATATTAAAAAAAAGGAGAATTTATTATGAATGAAAATATTAAAAATGATTCCAAGAAAAAAAATATTATTATAATTATTTTAATTTTAGTTATAATCGCAATGGGAGGATACATATTGTATGATAAAAATACTATTTCATTAAAATCAAAAGAAGTAAAAGAAAATAGTAAAAAAGTACAAACACCAATCAAAGAAGAGAAACAAGAACAAGAAGAAATTAAACCATTAGATCTTAATAAATGCATTAATAATAGTAATGTTACGTATACAGACTCTCATCTAGCCACTAACACTGATACTACTTCAGGCATTTCAATGAATATTAATCCTGATAAGACAAGTGTTACACTAAGTATTAATTGGAACACTTTCGGACCTATAAGTATGTCTTCATCTTGGGCACCAGAAACAAGAACATACCAAATAAATGGTTTTTCTGGACAAATAAAAGATGTATATGTAGGAATTACTGGCCAAGATGCAATGGGAATAACACTATTCTATCTAATGGAAGATGGTACAGTTGAATATACACCAATGTTTAACTTTAAGACTGATAGTCAAGGAAATAGCTATTATGAAATGAATTACAAAACAGAAAATAGTTTTACTAGCAGTGGAAAAATAAATACAGTTACAGATGTTATAAAAATATATACAGTATCAGCTACAAATGGTACTGGATGGTCCACAACAATAGGAGCTAAAAAAGACGGCAGTTTCTACGATCTTGGAAGCTTAATTAAATAAATTACTAATCAATAAATGTGGCCCTAAAAAATAAAATATCAACAGAAACTGTGGATTATTTTGTTATAAAAGTCATTTAAGAAATGAGGAAAATAATATGAAAATAGGAATAGTATCAGATCATAGAGGATATAAATTAAAACAAGATATAATCAATGAATTAAAAGAATATGAAATAATAGATTATGGAACTTATAGTAATGAAAGTGTAGACTATCCAGACTACGCATTTAAACTCGGTCAAAAAATAAATGAAAAAGAAGTGGAAAAAGGAATTGCAATTTGTGGATCAGGAATAGGTATTTCAATTGCGTGTAACAAAGTAAAAAGTATTAGATGTGCAAAAGTATCTAATAAAGAAGAAGCTTACTATACAAGAAATGATAATGATGCCAATGTAGTTGCCTTTAGTGCAAAAACAGAAAAAGAAACAGCATTTGAAATTGTAAGAACATTTATGTCAACACCATTCTCAAACGAAGAACGCCACCAAAGAAGAATTGATAAAATCAAAGCATATGAGGAGAATAACTAATGAAAGGTAAATTCTTTATTTATATTTTATCCACAGTTTTAGTAATTTGGAGTATGGATTCTGTAAATATAAATAAAATTTTTAAAAAAAATAAAGAACCACAAGCTAGACTTTTCTACTTTTTACTTGGAATATCGTTAATTTACTTAGTAACAAACTTTTTCATGGACTTATTTACTTCATTAAAATTAAATTAAAAAGTATAAAACCTTAAAATCTGTTCAAACTCTTAATGAGGTGAAAATATGAAAAAGAAATTGAGGTTAAAAAGATACGTAATACCATGTTTGTATGTAGTCCTATTCGCAACAGTAATGACAGGAGCATTCCTAATTACAAAAGCAATGAAAAAAAGCAAACCAGCAACACCAGATTATAACTATGTTTCTAACATTGTAACTAGCGATGTAGTACCAACAATTAGTGAAGCAAAAAAACTAATAAAACCATATACCGATGAAAAAGTAACAGTAGGTAAAAGTTTCTATGACTACAAAGCAGAAGCATCAAATCAAGAAAAATCCATAACTTACTATGATGGAAGCTATATCCAAAATTCAGGAATAGATTATGTATTAGATCAAACATTTGATGTAGTTGCAGTCTTAGATGGAACAGTTACAAATGTAAAACAAGACGATATCTTAGGTACTATTGTAGAAATTAAACATGATAATAACTATGTAACAACATACCAAAGTCTTAGCGATGTTACTGTAAAAAAAGATGACATAGTAACTCAAGGACAAGTAATTGGAAAAAGTGGTACTAATAAACTAGATAAAGATATGGGAAATCATCTACATTTTGAACTATATACTAATGGTCAAGTTGTTGATCCAAACCTTTATATTGACAAAGAAATTAAAGAGAGCAACTAACTGTTCTTTTTTTTTCATAAATTAAAAAGATAGAGACTATAATTAAATAAAAGAGGATAAAATAAAAATAGATGAAAAAAGTTGCAAAAAATATAAAAAAAGTAATATAAAAATCCAATTTTATGGTAAAATAAATAATGTTAGAAAAGGAAGTGATAGTATGTTATCAAAAGACATTGGAATAGATTTAGGAACAGCAAATGTATTAATTTATATTAAGGGTCAAGGAATCGTTTTAAATGAACCAAGTATAGTCGCAATAGATACAGAAACTAAAAAGGTAATTGCTGTTGGAAAAGAAGCCAATGACATGTTAGGCAGAACTCCAGGAAAAGTAAAGGCTATTAAACCTATGAAAGATGGAGTAATTGCAGATTTTGAAATTACAGAAATAATGTTAAATACATTTATTAAAAAAGTAAAAGGTAAATCTTTCCTAACAAGACCAAGAATCCTAATCTGTTGTCCATCAAATATCACTCCAGTAGAAAAAAATGCAATCAAAGAAGCTGCAGAAAGAACAGGTGCTAGAAGAGTATTTATAGAGGAAGAACCAAAAGTAGCTGCTATAGGAGCAGGAATGGATATTTCTAAACCAGAAGCTAATATGGTTATTGATATTGGAGGAGGAACAACTGATATAGCAGTTCTATCATTAAATGATATAGTAACTTCAACTTCAGTAAGAATAGCAGGAAATGTATTTGACCAAGATATTATTAAATACATAAGAGACAAATATAAATTACTAATAGGAGACAGAACTGCAGAAGATATTAAAATTAACTTTGCAAGTTGTTACAAAGCAGATAAAAAACAAACTATGGAAGTTAAAGGAAGAAATTTAATAACAGGACTTCCACATATGATTACAATTACTCAAGAAGAAACAGAAGAAGCACTAAATGAAAGCGTTAGAAAAATAGTTAAAGCCGCAACAAATGTCTTAGAACAAACTCCACCAGAATTATCAGCAGATATAGTAAATAAAGGTATCGTTTTAACAGGTGGAGGAGCTATGTTAAAAGGTTTAACTGATTTATTAACAAAGGAATTAGACGTACCAGTTTTAATTGCAGAATCACCATTAACATGTGTTGTTGAAGGAACTGGAGTATTATTAGAAAAACCAAGTGAATTAGAAGAAGAATAAAATTACTTATTATATAGGTAATTTTTTATTTGCTAAAATGCAGAATCTTGGCTATAATTATAGTTGAAGAGAGGAATAATATGAGAAGTGATATATATAATTCTTTAAAGATTATACTAACGACTTTTATTTTTTCAACATTAATAATGTTTTTAATGAGAAAAGTAGCAGTACATGTTGGAGCTTTAGACGTTCCAAGAAAAGAAGAAGGACACAGGCATATTCATAAAAAAGTAACCCCTAAATTAGGAGCAGTTGGAATATACCTAAGTTTCTTATTTGGATATATGCTCTTTGGTCAAGAAAGTATCCAAATGAATTCAATTTTAATAGGCAGTTTCATTATGATTTTAACTGGAATTGTTGATGATTTAAATCCAATAAAAGCCTATCAAAAACTATTAGGACAAATTGCAGCAGCAGCAGTAATAGTGTTTTATGGTCAGATACTATTAAACAATATAACAGCGTTTGGTTTCTCAATAGACTTTGGTATTTGGGCTTATCCTATAACACTTTTATTTATAGTAGCCTGTTCAAATATTATAAACTTAATAGATGGACTTGATGGTTTAAGTGGAGGAGTTTGTTCAATATTTTTTATAACAATAGGAATAATTGGACTTTATCAAGGAAGAAGTGGCAGCTTAGTTATGATTTTAACATTTATAATGTTAGGATCAACGTTAGGATTCTTAGTTCATAACTTTTATCCAGCAAAAATCTTTGCAGGAGATTGCGCAACATTTATGGGATATATAATAGCGGTTATAACTTTATTAGAATTTAAAGGACCAGCTCTAACTTCATTCTTTGTTCCAGTGATGATCCTAGGAATTCCAATCCTAGACACTTTATTCGCAATCATTAGGAGATTATTAAAAGGACAAGCACCATTTCAGGCTGATAGAGAACATCTTCATCACCAGCTATTAGGTATGAACTTTTCTCAAAGAACAACAGTCTTAATCATATATGGTATGAACCTTTTATTCGCAATCGCATCAATCCTATACACAGTTAAAGACCCACAACTAGGTCAAATTGTTTATATAATTATATTTATTATAGTTCTATGGTTTGTTTTCCACACTAGTATAATTTCAGATAAAAATCCAAAACGAGCTAAAAAGTTATTGGAAAAAATAAAAAAATCTAAAAATAACAATAAAAGAAAAAAGAAGTAATTCCAGCAAGGAGTTGCTTTTTTGTTAATATCTACAATAAAATGGAAAAATATGGTAAAATTAAGTCAGTTAATGGAGTGAGTGTAGTGATAAATTTTGTGATATGTGAGGATGAGAAAGATCTTAGAGAAAACAATAAAAAAGAAATTGTAAAATTTATGATGAATTATGATATTGATTATAAGATTCATGAGTACAGTGGTTATACTCAAGAGTTCAATGAATATGCCGCTAAAGAAGATGGATTTAAAATATATCTTTTAGATATAGTTACACAAGAAGGTTCAGGAATAGATTCTGCTAGAATGATTAGAGAAAAGTATGATGATTGGAACTCAATAATCATAATAATAACATCACATCAAGAGTATAAGTATGAAGCCTTATCAAGTAGACTATACTTATTAGATTTTATCAATAAACTAAATAAGTTTGATAAGACTTTAAGAGATGATTTACTAATAGCAATGAAACATTATGATAGAAGATATAAAACACTAGGTTATGAATATAATCATACATATTATAGAATAGAACTAAAACAAATAATCTGGATTGAAAAAGAACCTGATAGTAAAAGATGTATAATAAAAACTAAGTATGGAGAAGAAATGATTCCAGGAACATTAAATAGTATCTATGAAAAATTAGATTCTAGATTCTTCAAAACTCATAAAAGTTTAATTGTAAATTTAGATGAAGTACAAAGATATGAAATAAGAAGAAACAAATTAACTTTTAAAAATGGAGAACATACTCACTTGATTGCTAGAGATAAAAAGAAGGAGTTGATAAAACGTGTCTGTGCCAATTACTAAATTCATCTGTTCAGCTTTAATGGCAGTAGTAGGACTAATTGTAGTAAAAAATATAAGTGGAAGTAAAGAAAAATTATTATCTATAAAGAGTATAGTACTAATGTTATGTTTGATTATAGTACCTGCATTTACATATACAACAGATTATAATTTTCTTTATGGAGTTATTAATTACCTTTTGATGATAGTGACATATAAATATGTACTAAATCTAAACTTTACAAAGGCGATCGTTTCTTGTGGCATTCTATTACTCTCACTATTTTTATTAGATTTTATATCAAGTATTTTCTTTGCTATGTTCATATCAGTAGAAAAAATGAGAGATACCTGGTACATAAATTTGAGTATGAATATTTTATTTAGTATAATTATACTTGCAGTATTTAGAACTAAAAGAGTATACCGGTATTTTGAAAATTTGATAGATAAAACAAGTAGAAAGAGACAAACTAATATAGTAATATTTTTATTATTAGCCGTTATAGCAATGAGTACGCTACTTTATTTGCTAGGAAATAATTACGAATTAAATGCAGTATTTACCACAAATTTCTTAATATTTTTAATTTTTTTCTTGTTAGTAATAATATTAGTTGGAGAAAAAAATAGTTATGTAAAATTATCAGATGATTATGAAAATTTATTTAATTATGTTAAAATATTTGAAGATTGGATAGAAGATGAACAACTAATTAGACATGAATATAAAAATCAATTAGCTGTTTTACGTTGTTTGACTAAAGAAAAGAAAGTAAAAGACAAAATAGACGAGATTATATCAGATACTATAAATATAGATAATCATATGATAAATCAATTGAAAAATTTACCGAGTGGCGGTTTAAAAGGTTTACTATATTATAAAATTGCAGTTGCTAGAAACAATGATATTAATATTGAAGTAGATGTATCACAAGATGCAAGCCCAGTTTTGAATGCCCTAAATCAAGATGAATTAAAAATAATTTCCAAGTTAATAGGGATTTATTGTGATAATGCCATAGAGGCAGCCAAAGACACAAAAAAGAAAATAGTTTTGATAGAAATATATGAAATAAATGATATAGCTAACATTGTTATAAGTAATACTTGTAAGGAAAATAAAGTATTACTAAATAGATATGATAAAGGAATCTCTACTAAAGGTAAAGGACGAGGTAATGGATTATATTTTGCAAAAAAGATGTTAAATAGAAATACCTGGATTGAAGAGTCACAAGAAATAATAGATGGTTATTATATTGAAACTTTAAAGATAACAAAGAAAAGGAAATCTAAATAGATCTCCTTTTTTGATTTAATATAAATAAAGTAAAGTTAGTCCTTAATGGCTTTAATGTTACTAGGCTCATCAACAAGAAGCCAAACACAACCCATACTAGCAGCACCAGTAGCTAATAATGCAATAGCACTAACGAAAGCAGCAACTCTTTTTTTCACAATAATACCTCCTTTACTAGAATTTTTATGAATAAATATCCAAGATATTTAAACATCGACTTTTTTATAATTGTTATAAGGTTGACGCAACAATATATATGTAACAGGACAAATAACAATTGCCTGTATTATCATAGTTATAAAAAATAATATTGAAATTTTGTAGTCATTAATCACCAGACTAAGAACCAGATATATAATTCCAATCACTATAGTCATAATCTTTCTTATTCTTTTCTTTTTGTTATTTGGTAATGGTCTTTTAACGGTATCAGCAGGTGCCCAAAGTAAATAAGATATGATAAGTACAATTCCACTAACCAATATCCAAACCTTAGGTATTTCTACATGCAATAATAAATAAGGAATACCGATAAAAAATATCAATGAAGTTATCAAACATTCTATACTTCTTTTAGCATGGATACCAAAACCAAAGTAACGAATTATGTTAAAGAGTAATAATATTGAAATAACTTCCCAAAATATTTTTAATAAAAGAGACATTCCAATAATCACAACTAATTTAGTTATAGTTAGATATAATCCTTCTAATCCATATTTCACCATTTCTAACTCATCATCGTTATAGTTTTGATACTTCATTAAAAATGAGATTGAGTGATTTAAAAATGCTTCTTTCAGCTTAATCCCTCCTATCTACAATTAAAGATTACCACCAACATGTAGTAAAAAAATGAAAAAAAATTAAAATAACAAATTTAAAATAAAAAAATCAAAAAATGTCGATTTTTGTAGAAAATAAAACAGAAAAAGTCCTTGATTTTACAATTTAAAGAAATTGTTCGATATAAATTTGATGGTTGTTACAATGGATTTGCTCGTGAAGAAAGCGAGACAATAAGAATTAAGAAGGAGAGATGTGTTGTATGATAGGTAAAGTCAAGTGGTTTAATAATGAGAAAGGTTATGGTTTCATTGAGTATAAAGAAAATGAAGATATTTTTGTTCATTATTCAGCAATAGATCAAGAAGGATATAAAACTTTATCAGAAGGACAATATGTAGAGTTCAATTTAGTTGAAACAGGAAAAGGATATCAAGCTTTAAATGTTAAACTAGTAAAGGAACCAGCTATGTAAAAATAGGTGGTTTTTTTATTCAATTTATGGTAATATAAAAATAGGAGGTGATAGTATGGAAATTGTAATTCGTGGAGATAAAATGAAAGTAACAGATGCCATGAAAAGCTATATTGAAGAGAAATTAGGAAAGTTAGATAAATACCTAGAGGACAAAGCTGATGTTCATGCAACTGTCGTAGTTAGAGTAAAAAACCACAAACAAATAGTTGAAATAACCATACCGCTAAAATCATTTATTTTAAGATCAGAGGAATATCAAGATGATTTCTACAAAGCAGTAGATAAAGCAGTTGATATACTAGAAAGGCAAATAAGAAAAAATAAGACAAGATTAACTAAACAAACAAAAACAAAAGATTTTTTATTAGAATATATAGAAGAAATAGAAGAAGATGAGGATGAAGAAGAACCAGTTCTAAAAAGAAAAAAAGTAGAAGTAAAACCTATGAATGAAGAAGAAGCAATTCTACAAATGGAACTTCTAAATCATCAATTCTATATGTATAAAGATAGTGATACTAATAAAGTAGCAGTCGTATATAAAAGAAAAGACGGCGGTTATGGTATCATAGAGTCTGAATAGCTCTAAAAGATAGGAAATTTTAGCAATAAGCTTTAATTCCATCTTTTTTTTTGGTACAATAATTAATTAAGGGAGATGATATGGTGAATCTTTTTAGAAGAATGTTTGATCATGAATATAAAGAGTTAAGAAAATTTACAAAACTAGCTGATGAAGTTATGGCTAAAGAAGAAGAGTATGCTGAATTAACAGATACAGAACTTCAAAATAAAACAGATGAATTTAAAGAAAGATTAAAGCAGGGAGAAACATTAGATGATATTCTAGTAGAAGCTTTTGCAACAGCACGAGAAGCTTCATTCCGTGTAATAGGAGAAAAACACTTCTATGTTCAAATCCTAGGAGCTTTAGCAATTCATTATGGTAATATCGCAGAAATGAAAACAGGTGAAGGTAAAACTTTAACATCAGTCTTACCAGCATATTTAAATGCCTTAGAAGGAAAGGGTGTTCATATAATTACAGTAAATGAATATCTAGCAACACGTGATGCTGAATGGATGGGAAAAATACATGAATTTTTAGGCTTAACTGTTGGTGTTAATACAAGAGATATGACAGCTAAAGAAAAACAAGAAGCTTATAACTGTGATATAACTTACTCTACAAATAATGAAATTGGATTTGACTACTTAAGAGATAATATGGTTGTTCATAAAGAAGATAGAGTTCAAAGAAAATTAAATTTTGCTATTATTGATGAGGTTGATTCAGTTCTAATTGATGAGGCAAGAACTCCACTTATTATTTCTGGTGGACAAATGAAAAGTGCAAACCTATATATAGATGCAGACCATTTTGCAAAAAGTCTAAAAGAAGAAAAAGACTTTATTTACGATGAAAAAACAAAAAGTGTAAACTTGACTGATGAGGGTTGTGCAAAAGCTGAAAAGAAATTTCACTTAGATAACCTATATGATGCTAATAATACAACACTAGTGCATTATATCAATCAAGCCTTAAGAGCAAACTATTCAATGAAATTAGATGTTGATTATGTAGTTCAAGAGGGAGAAATTGTAATAGTAGATCAATTTACAGGACGTTTAATGAAAGGTAGAGCCTATTCAGATGGTCTTCATCAAGCAATTGAAGCCAAAGAAGGCGTTCAAATAAATGAAGAAACAAAAACCCTTGCAACAATTACATTCCAAAATTTATTCAGAATGTATAACAAATTATCTGGTATGACAGGAACTGCTAAAACGGAAGAAGAAGAGTTTAGAAATATCTATAATATGTATGTTATTGAAATACCAACTAATAGACCAGTTATAAGAAAAGATGAACCTGACTTGGTATATGCTACAAAAGAAGCAAAATATAAAGCTATAATAAATTTCGTAAAAGATCGTTATGAAAAAGGCCAACCAGTTTTAATAGGTACAATAGCTATTGAAACAAGTGAATTAATTAGTAGCTTATTAAAACAAGCCCACATTCCACACGAAGTATTAAATGCGAAAAATCATGCAAGAGAAGCAGAAATAATCTCAAAAATTGGACAACACAAGTCAGTAACAATCGCAACCAATATGGCTGGACGTGGTACTGATATTAAACTATCAGATGAAATAAAAGATTTAGGTGGTTTATGCGTAGTAGGAACAGAACGACATGAGTCACGTCGTATTGATAATCAGTTAAGAGGACGTTCAGGACGTCAAGGAGATCCAGGATATACTCAATTCTTTGTATCGATGAAAGATGACTTAATGGTAAGATTTGGTTCAGAAAGAATTGGTACTATGATGGAATCAATGGGATTAGGAGATCAAGCTATCAAGTCAAAAACATTCACAAAATCAATAGGAACAGCTCAAAAACGTGTTGAAGGAAATAACTTTGATATTAGAAAACAACTACTACAATATGATGATGTTATGAATAATCAAAGAGAAATTATGTATGACAAGAGAAATGAAATCCTAGATTCAGACTCTATACATGAAATGATCTTATCATCATTCCGTCATCACATAGAAGATTTAATTAAATCACATTTAGCTCCAGAAGGATATATAACAGATGAAGATTTGAAAGATATTGTTGAATTTGCCAATGAAAACTTATTAAAGAAAGACATAAAGACAACATATTTAAAAGATTTAGATGTAGATGAAATGGTTGATAAACTTGTTAAAAAAGTAGTAAAAGAATATGAAGATAAATTAGTAGATATTCCAGATGAAGTAAAAGATGAGTTTGAAAAAGCAATCGCACTTCAAGTAATAGATAATTACTGGATGGAACATATTAACACAATGTCACATTTACGAGAAGGAATCTATTTAAGAGGATATGCTCAAGAAGATCCACTTCGTGCTTACACTATGGAAGGTTTCGACTTGTTTGATGAAATGTTACAAAAAATTGATAAGGATATTTCTGTATTCTTATTAAAAGCAGAAATAACGAGACAAGTAGAAAGAAAAGAAGTAAGTAAAACAAAAATAACAAATGATGGTGGTAAAGAAGAAGCAAAGAAAAAACCAAAAAGAGTTAATAAAATTAAAAGAAATGATCCATGTCCATGTGGTTCGGGAAAAAAATACAAACAATGCTGTGGAAAGTAGCATAAAACAAGGAAAAAATTTAAATTTTTTTAAAAGATAAATTGGTTCGAGTTTTATAACTTGTACACAAAATATTAAAAATGTGT
>URHJ01000002.1 GCA_900547465.1 uncultured Mycoplasmatota bacterium
GGGCATTAAGAGATCAAGGATATAGAGATGGGCTATCACAAGGCAAAGCCGAAGGTAGAGAAGAAGGAAAAGCAGAGGGAATATCTGAAGGAAAAAATGAGAGAAATATTGAAATAGCTAGAAATATGTTAAAAGATAATATATCAATTGAGTCTATTTCAAAATATACTGATTTATCAATAAATGAGATAAATTCATTAAAATAAATAGAAGACCTTTAAAGTCTTTTTTTGCTTGTTATTATATTAAAAATATTCTTCTTTTTCTTTCTTAAATAGAAAAGCTTTGCTATAATAAGAATGAAAGAAGGTAGAAATATGCCAACAGCACATATAGAAGCAGAAAAAAATGATATTGCGAAAAAGGTTTTGATGCCAGGTGATCCCTTAAGGGCTAAGTATATAGCAGATAACTTTTTAACTGATGTTAAGATTGTTAATAAAGTTAGAAATATGTATGCATATACAGGTTTTTATAAAGGTGAAAAAATTACTGTTTTCCCATCTGGTATGGGGATTCCTAGTATGGGAATTTATGCTTATGAATTGTTTAAAATTTATGATGTAGATGAGATTATTAGAATAGGTACAAGTGGTTCTTTTAATAAAGATATGGAATTACTTGATGTTGTTTTAGCAACTTCATCTTATAGTTTTTCATCATTTCCAAAAGCATTTGATGGTGATTGTTATGATCATATTTCATCTAGTAGTGAACTTAATGATAAAATAATTTCAACTGCTCAAGACGATAATATAGATTTAAAAATTGGTAATATTATTACTAGTGATATTTTTGATCCTTATGTAGACTTTGAAAAATATATTAAAAATTACCCTAGTGATGTTACTTTTTTAGCAATGGAGATGGAAGCATTTGGACTTTTCTATTTAGCTAAGAAATTAAATAAGAAAGCAACTAGTCTTATGACTATTGTCGATATTATTGGAAAGACGCAGTCTCTAACTAGTGAAGAGAGAGAAAAAAGTTTAAATGAAATGATTAAGCTTGCGCTTGATTCAATCATAAAATAATTAAAATTAGATATACTATGGAATGAGGTGAACTTATGGAATATAGAAAATTAGATTTAGGTACATATAAATTACATATGATAAAAACAGATAAGTTTAAAACTATTAGAGTAAAAGTATCTTTTAGAAGACCTATAAAAAAGAGTGAGGTAACTATAAGAAATATTTTATGTAATGTACTTAGTCAATCTACTAAAAATCATAAAACAAAGAGAGAATTAATTATAAAGTCACAAGATCTTTATGCAACTACTATTTCTTCATCTAATACAAGAATTGGTAACTTTATTAATACAGATGTTAGTATGACAGTTTTGAATGATAAATATACTGAAGTTGGTAATTATGAGAGAGCACTAGAGTTTTTAAAAGAAGTTATATATAATCCAAATGTAGAGGACAATAAATTTTCTGAAGATGCATTAGATATTGTTAAGGCTCAAGCAAAGACATCACTTGAGACAATAAAAGAAGATGCTTCATACTATAGTGTTATTAGACTTTTAGAGACTATGGATAGTGAAGGGCCTACTACTTGTAGAATGACTGGTTATATAGAAGATTTGGATAGTATTAATACTAGTAATTTATATAAATATTATAAGAGTATGATAGAAAAAGATTTAATGGATATTTTTGTTGTTGGAAATATAGATTTTGAAGAGACTGAAGAAGTAATGAAGAGTTATTTTCCAATTAAAACTTTTAAAAAGAGAAAAGCAAAATATTTAGTTGATTCTGTAAAACCAAGGAGAAGAAAACAATTTATTACTGAGACATTAGAAAATAATCAATCAAAGTTAGCTATTGGATGTAGAATGGTTGGCTTAACTGATTATGAGAGAAATTATCCATTAACCTTATATAATATAATTTTAGGTTCTGGAACTGATTCTAAGTTATTTAGAGAAGTTAGGGAGAAACATTCTCTTTGTTATACAATATCTTCTGTACCAAATAAATTAGATAATATTCTACTAATAAGAGAAGGTGTAGATAGAAAAAATATTAAAAAGTCTGTTAGTTTAATTGAAGATCAAATGAATTTAATGAAGAAGGGAAAGTTTACCGATTCTGATATTAATATAGCTAAAGAATATTTTCAAACAGCGCTTGATAGTGTAGTTGAGAGTGAAGCTAGTATGATAGAAAATTATTTTATGATGGATTTAATGGGACTTGATGATATAGATGTTAGAAGAAGAAAAATGAATGAGGTAAGTAAGTCTGATATTATTAAAGTTGCGAAGAAGATAAAGATGGATACAGTATTTTGTATAGAGGGTGTTAATAAATGATTAAAATAGAGTTAAAGGGACTAGATCAGGAATATTATACAGAAACTTTAGATAATGGATTAGAAGTATTTATGATTCCGTATAAAGATAAGAAAAACTATTTTATAAGTTACGCAACAAGATATGGAAGCGATACTAATACTTTTGTTCCGTATGATGGTAAAAAGATGATTACTGTATCTAATGGAATTGCGCATTTTCTTGAACATAAAATGTTTGAGCAAGAAGATGGCGTTGATCCATTTACATTCTTTTCTGAAAGTGGAACAGGTGCTAATGCATCAACTTCGTTTGATAGTACTCAATATATTTGTTATGGAACTAAAGAATTTGAAAAGAATTTAGAGTTTTTACTTACTTATGTAAATGAACCTTATTTTACAGATGAAAATGTAGAAAAGGAAAAGGGAATTATTCAAGAAGAGATAAAAATGTATGAAGATATCCCTGAATGTATGCTTGAAAATAAACTTAGAGAGGGTATATATCATGTTCATCCTCATAAAATTGATATTGCTGGTAGTTGTGAAGATGTTTCTAATATAACTAAGGAAGAGTTATATAAATGTTATAATACATTCTATAATCCTAATAATATGTTTATAGTAATTGCAGGTAATTTTGATTATAAAAGTGCTTCAAATGTTATACATAAAGTATTAGATCAAAAGAAGAATAGATTAGAAACAATAAAAGTTAAAGAATATAAAGAACCAAAAACGGTAGCAATAAAGGAACAAGAGATTTCAACTAATATTAAAGTACCTAAGATTGGTTTAGGTTATAAGTTTGCGACTAAAGATTTTAGGGTAGATGATGAATTTGAATTGTCATTATATTTAACAATGATTTCAACTTTATTATTTGGACGTGCAACAACATTTAGAGAAAAGATAAGAAGTAAACATTTAATGACTAACTTTTACTTTGAATGGGAGAGTATAAAAGATTATAAAACTTTAATAATATATTCTGAAACTGAAAATCCAGATTTACTTATTGATGAAGTACAAAAAGAATTAGAAAATATTCAAATTGAAGAAGCTGATTTTGAAAGAATGAAGAAAGTTTGGATCGCTAACGAAGTTAAGATGATTGACTATGTTGATACAACTGTAAGTAATATATATTATGATTTAATTAATTATCATAGAGTAATAGAAAATAAGGTTGATCTAATAAGAAATATGAGTAAAGAAAAATTAGATCAAATACTTTCTAATATGAGTTTTAAAAATAGAAGTAAAGTTATTTTATTACCAAATAAAATAATTACTAAAGAGAGTGATTAGTGCTAGTTTTAGCACTTTTTTTCATGAAAAAAAGATTGCTTTTGCAATCTATTGATATAATTCCTGTTTTAAAGTATCTAGGTTTTCATTCATTAATGTTATATAATCTTTACCATCATCTCTATCTTTGTCTGAGATAACATTTAATTTATTTAATTCTAATTTCTTAAGATTTGAATTTTGTTTCATAACTGTTTTAGCATTTTCACTTAATTCTTCTTCTTTGAATGTATAAATGTAATTAATAGTACCAGCTTTAGCCATTGTGTTTACTTCGGCGATATCTTTGTCTGTTGCATCACTATCTAAGCAAATAACTTTTAATCCGAATTTTTCTAGGAATTTTAAGGCTGAATCTGATACAACTATTACTTTATTATCAGTATTTTCTACTGTTAATCTGTAATCAGCATCTAGTTCTGATAAATCTATTTTTAATTTATTATAAGCTTCATCAACTTCTTTTGTTAAATAAGTACTAGTAATATATTCTTTTAGACCAAGTCTTACGTTTTGGGCCATCATTAATAGTGATGATGGATTTAACCATAACTCTTCGTTTGAATAATCTGTTTCTAAAACATATGATGTGTCTATAATTTTTAAATCTTTATTAATATCAAGTAAGCTAACAGCTAAGTTTCTTTCTTTTTCAACTAATCCTGTATATACAAATAAGCCCATGTCAGCATAATTTTGTTTTTGTCTTTTTGTAACTTGATATTTTTCTGTATTAACACCATCTGGATAAACTTGATTTATTTTAGCATGTTTGCCATATAATCTTTCTACAACAAATTCATTTGGATAATTAGTAACTGCAATATCAATATCTTCCATGTCATCTTGACGACAACCAGTGGTTGATATAGCAAGTATTCCTATAATAAGTAACATAAATAATTTTTTCTTCATTTTTTCTTCTCCTTCACTATTAAAGGATCATATCCACTAGTACCTAGAGGATTACACCTTAATATTCTTTTTATACTCAAAAAACTTCCCTTGATTGCTCCATATTCGTTAATTGCATCTATTGCATAATTAGAACAAGTTGGAATATGACGACATGAATAGTGAAAAGAACCTGGTATTTTTTGATATAATTTTATAATTTTAATTAGGACTTTTCTCATATCATCACCGCACTATAAGTTTACTATAAATTCTTTAAAATAGCAATTACCTCACTAAATTTATTTTTATAGATTTTTGCAATATATTCTTAAGTTTATAATTTAGTTCTATACGAAATCAATGTTTTTTGGTATAATAATCATGGTGATAAAAGATGAATGAATTATATGAAATATTAAAAATAACACCTAAAGATGAAAGACTTTATAATATAGCTGTTTCACATTCTTCTTATGCAAATGAACATAAGGCAAAGCTTGATTATGAAAGATTAGAGTTTTTAGGAGATGCAGTAGTTGATTTAGTGGTTGCGGATTATTTATATTCGAATCATGATGAATCAGAAGGAGAAATGACTAAGGTACGTGCTAGTTATGTTTGTGAAAATGCTTTATATGAGTATTCAATGAATTTGGGATTGTATAAGTTCATAAAAGTAGGACATGGTGAAGAAAAAGAAGGTGGCAAATATAAAAAAGCTATTCTTTCTGATATTTTTGAAGCACTTATGGGAGCAATTTATTTAGATCTTGGTTATGCTACTGCTAGAAAAACAGTTTTAAATATAGTAACTCCATATATAGAAGATCCTAATGTAACTTTCTTTAATGATTATAAGTCTGTTTTACAAGAAGTTGTTCAAACTGAGAAAAAGACAGTAGCATATGAATTAATAGATGAAAAGGGACCTGCTCATGATAAGACTTTTACAATGGAAGTTAAAATAGATGGAATAGTTTTTGGTGTTGGAGAAGGTTGTTCTAAAAAAGAAGCAGAACAAAATGCTGCGAAAGAGGCATTAAAAAAGTTTGCTAAATAGGGGTATAATATATGGAATATAAAATGGGATTACAAAGTAAATATTTTAATTTAATAAAGAAATCAGAAAAAACAGTAGAAGCTAGATTAAATGATGCAAAAAGACAGAAATTAAAAGTTGGAGATATTATAGAATTTTGTGAAGAGCCAGATAGAGACAATAAAATTGATACTATTGTAGTGGAATTAGATAAATATAATAGTTTTTCTGATGCTATTGATGGTAAAGGTATAAAATGCTTTACTAATGAAGATGAAAGTTCGTATCTTAATGACTTAGAAGAATATTATCCTAAAGATAAACAGGAAGAAAATGGAGTTTTGGCTATTACTGTTTCTAAAGTAGAAAAGCATGAAAAATCATGTGGAGCAGTAGTGTTTAAGAATATTAATGATAAACTTCATGTTTTATTAATTCATCATAATTTAGGACATTGGGGTATACCTAAGGGACATGTAGAAGGTGCAGAAGTTGAAGTAGAGACTGCTAAAAGAGAAGTTTTAGAAGAGACTGGTATAGAAATAGAAGTTATACCTGGTTTTAGAGAGAGTATTACTTACAGTCCTAAGAAGAATGTTTTGAAAGATGTTATTTTCTTTATTGGTAAGAGTTTGAGTGATAATTTAACTCCTCAATTAGAAGAGGTACAAGAAGTGGGATTTATTCCTGCAGATAGGGCATTAGAAATAATTACTTATGCAGAAGAAAAAGATATTTTAGAAAAGGCAATTGGTTATATAGAAAAGAATAATTTGAAATATTAAGTTTTTTTTGATATAATGTAGAAGCTTCGTAACTGTAATAAAAAGAAAGGAGAAAAATATGAGTAAGATTAAAATTTTTAGTTTAGGTGGACTAAACGAAAATGGTAAAAATATGTATGTCGTAGAAGTAGATAAAGATATATTTATTTTTGATGCGGGACTTAAATACGACAATGATAGAAATTTAGGAATAGATTATATTATTCCAAACTTTGATTATATTATTAAAAATAGAAAGAGAGTTAAGGGAGTATTTTTAACTCATGGACATGAAAGTAATATGGGAGCTGTACCTGATTTATTGGAACTTGTTCCTGAACTTGTAGTTTATGGAGCTAAACTTACTTTAGATATTTTAAAGAATAATTTAACAGATGCAGAGATAAAGAAATATAAATTAAAAGAAATTAAGCCACATACTAAGATTAGTTTTGGTAAAAATTCTATTTTTCCAATTAGTATGACACATTCAATACCTGATGCTTTATGTTATGTTTTATATACTAGAGATGGAGCAATTGTTTATACTGGAGATTTTACTTTTGATGCTACTATGAGAGGACATTATGAGACAGATATAGGTAAACTTGCATATGTTGGTAAACAAGGGGTTTTATGTTTACTTACAGAATCTACTTATGCAGATAGACCTGGACATACTTCTCCAAGTAATAGAGTTTCATCATTTATTAGAGAAGTGTTAGAAAAAAATGAAAATAGGATTATCGCAACTGTTATGCCTGCTCATTTTTATAGAATTCAAGAAATATTTGATGAGGTTTCAAAGACTCATCGTAAAATTGTATTAATGGGTAAGAGTTTACAAAATATGATTACTAAAGCTATCAATGATGGATATTTAACATTACCAAAAGAAAAGATTGGTGATTTAAGTAATATTAATGATAAAGATGTAGTTATTTTGATTTCTGATGAAAAAGAAAAACCTTTTGCTAACCTTGAAAGAATTATTAAGGGGTATGACAAATATATAAAACTGGTTGAGACAGATACAATATTTATTACTGAACCAAGTTATCCTGGTATAGAAAAAAGAATGGCAATTATTATGGATGATGTTGCAATGTTAGGAGCTAATGCTGTATCGTTATCTAGTAAAAAACATTTATTACATCATGCATCTAGTGAAGATTTAATGATGATGATTAATCTAATGAATCCTAAATATTATTTCCCAGTAGAGGGTGAGTATCGTCATCAATATGCAAACGGACAGATTGCTGAGAAAATGGGAATAAGTAAAGATAATATTATTTTAAAAGAAAATGGAGATGTAGCATTATTTGTTAATGGTAAGCTTTCAAATCATTTAGAACATATCACAACAGATGATACCTTAATTGATGGTAAGAGTCAGGAAGATGTTGGTGATTTGGTTTTAAAAGATAGAGAAATGTTAGGATCTAATGGTATTGTTATAGTTAGTTGTACACTTGATAAGAAGACTAAAGAAATTATAGGTGGTCCAGAGATTCTAACTAGAGGATTTATCTATGTAAAAGAAAGTCAAGAACTTTTAATGGAAACGAAGCAATTAGCTAAGGAAGTTATTACAGATAATATTAATCCAAATTCTGGTAGAGTAGATTACTCAAAAATAAAAACAGAAGTAAGAGATTCTTTGGGTAAATTCTTTTATAAAGAAACCGAATCAAAACCAATGATTCTTACAGTTATTCAAGAAGTATAAAGTTGAAACTATCGAAATTGTTCGGTAGTTTTATTTGTAAATTTATGTAAAATATGTGTTTATTGGAAAGAATTGTTGTATACTGAATGTAGTAAATTAGAAAATGTTTGCTTTTTTTGTAAAAATATGGTATAATCTTTATAATTTTTAAAGGGGGATAATTATATGGCAGTTATTGGATTAGATATTGATGGTGTACTTACTGATATACATAAGTTTCAATTAGAAAAGGGAGAAAAGTTTTTTAAAGAGAAGTTTCAAAGGGATGTACTTAATCGTGATGCTCAAGATATTGATGAAATTTTTGAATGTAATGAAAAAGAAAGCAGAGCATTTTGGACTAAGTATTTAATGAAGTATAGTATAAGTGAGAAGGCAAGAGATGGTGCTGGTGCATTTACAAAGGCTTTACATGAAAAAGGAGACAAAATAGTTATTATAACTTCGCGTGTTTATACAGAAAGTGATTCAGTATTAGGAAAAACAATGAGATTCATTGTTGAAGAATGGCTTAAACAAAATAATATTGAATACGACGAAATAGTTTATTGTGATGAAGATAAAAAAGAGGCTATTAAATTAAACAATATTACTGTTATGGTTGAAGATAGTCCTAAAAATATAGAAGAATTAAGTAAAATTACTAATGTTGTAGTTATGGATAATCCATATAATAAGGATATTTCAGGTCATAATATTAGTAGGATCTTTGGATTTGATCAGGATGCATTGAAAACAATGGATAAAATAAGAAATATTTATGATTCATTGATGGTTGATGAGATTAAACCATTGTCAGGTAAACCTTCAATAGATAAACCTTGGATGAGATATTATACTTATGGACAAGTATCTGGAAGAATTCCTAATGTTAAAATTTATGATTATATGTATTTAAATAATAGATGGAATAGACAGGGAGAAGCAATTAATTATTTTGATAGAAGTATTTCATTTGGTAAGTTATTTAACGATATAGAAGTTTGTGCAAAAGCACTAAAAGCAAATGGTGTTGAAAAAGGTGATATTGTAACTATATGTATGCCTAATACTCCAGAAGTACTTGTTACATTTTATGCATTAAATAGAATTGGTGCAATAGCTAATATGGTTCATCCTTTATCAAAGAAGAATGCTATTAAAGATTTTGTTAATGAAACTGATTCTAAGATGTTATTCATGTTTGATGATAGTTATAAAGAAGTAAAAGAAATTATTAAAGATACTAATATTTCTAAAGCTGTTGTTATATCAGCAAAAGATTCTATGCCTATGCCTTTATCCCAAATTTATGGTATAAAACAAAAAAGAGAATGCAGTTTCTATAAAGAAAAACTTGATGATGTTTATGTGACTTGGAAAGAATTTATGAAAGATGCTAAAAATTATAAGGGTGATGGAGTTCTTGATACTGAATATGAACCTAATACTCCAGCTGTTATTCTTCATACTGGTGGTACAACTGGTAAATCAAAGGGTGCAGTTTTATCTAATGATAATTTTAATGGTATGGTTCATCAATATGGTATAGCTGCAGATTTTACAAAAGGTGATAAAATGGTAGCTGTTATGCCAGTATTCCATGGATTTGGTTTATGTAATTCAATGCATATGCCAATGTGCTTAAGAGCTTCTACTATTTTAATTCCACAATTTAATAATAAAACATTCCCACGTTTGGTTGAAAAGCATAAACCAGAACATATTATGGGTGTTCCAACTTTATGGGAAGCTGTAACAAGTAATAAAAAATTTGATGGTATGGATCTATCATTCTTCAAATATGTAGTATCAGGCGGAGATACTATGAAAGATGATTTCGAACAAAGAGTTAATAAATTTTTAGAAGATCATAATTCTACATCCAAAATAACAAAGGGATATGGTTTGACTGAAGCTGTTGCCAGTGCTACTTTCACTTTTGAAAATTGTAATAAAATAGGTAGTATAGGTATTCCTTTAGTAAGTAGTACTGTAAAAATAATTGAATATGATACAGAAAAACAGGACGAAGATGGTATTAATACTAAAGAAGAATTAGGTTATAATGAACAAGGTGAAATATGTATATCTGGTCCTACTGTTATGATGGAGTATTATAATAATCCTGAGGAAACAAGTAAAGATATTAGATTACATGATGATGGTAAGTTATGGTTACATACAGGTGATATTGGATATATAAAAGAAGATGGAACTTTATATTTTACAGATCGTTCCAAGAGAATGATTATCGTAAGTGGTGTAAATGTTTACCCTACTGAAATTGAACAAGTAATTACTGATAATGAAAAAGTAGATGCTTGTGCAGTAGTTTCAATGCCTCATAAATATAAACAACATGTTCCAAAGGCATATATTGTACCAAATAAAGATAAAAATTTAGATGAGTCTGATATTGTTGATTTAATTAACGATTGTAATGAAAAAATACCAAATAATTATTATAGACCTTATCAATTTGAATTTGTTGATGCTTTACCAAAAACTCCGTTAGGTAAAGTGGACTTTTTGAAATTAGAAAAAGATGCTAAAAAAGATGCAGACATGACTTATAGAAAAGTTAGTACTGATAGTATGGATTTAGAAATTCATAATAAGAATGTTAAGGTTTTAAAATACAATCATTCTAAAGGTAGAGGAAAGTAATATGAAAAATGATTTAAGAAAATATGACAAAACTTATCAAGCAAGTAGGATAGTTCTTACACCTTTATTTAAAAGGGCATATCGTCCGATGATTTTAAATAAGGAGAATATACCAAAGAATGGTCCAGCTATTTTATGTGGTAATCATTTACATGTATGGGATCAAGTTCCTGTTATTTGTTCTACTGATAGAGTTATTCACTGGATGGCAAAAAAAGAATATTTTGAATCAAAATTAGCTTGGATGTATAAATTAACAGGTTGTATACCAGTTGATAGAGAAGGAGATGCTTCTATTGCTAAGAATAGTGCTGAAGAGTATTTAAAAGATGGAGCAGTAGTTGGTATTTTTCCTGAAGGAACTAGAAATCAATATCAGGTAGCTAAAAATAAGTTAGATGAGTTGTATTCTTTATATCCCTTTTTGAAAAATGAAGACGGTAATAATATTAAAAGTGATGAAATTGCTAAGTTGTTTGAACAGAAAAAAATGCTTTTAGAAAGAATGCAACAACAAGAACAAGTTTATTCTGATAAAGGTGTAGTAATAAATAAAGAAGATGAATTGTTAACATTCCACTTTGGAGCAGTGTCTATGGCTCGTAAGACAGATGCATTTGTTGTACCATTTGCAGTAAATGGTAACTATAAAATGAATAATGATAATTTAATTGTTAATTTTGGTGAGGCATATAAAGTTGAGTCTGATGACTTGGAATTTGAAAAGGATAAACTACAGAAAAAAGTAGCAGTCTTGATAAAAGAAAATAAAAAGTTTACAAGAAAAAGATAATTCTTTCTTTTTCTTTTTTTTATGCTATAATAAAAGTAGTAAGATTGGAGAGAGTTGTGATGAATAGTAGTATATTTTTTCAAATATGTAGTCTATTTTATATATCTTTATTATTGATAATATATTTTTCTAAGAAAAGACTTGGGACAGTAGAGAATAAAATATATATTATATTAGCTGTTACTAATTTAATTGGTTTAATTCTTGATATTAGTAGTGTTTATACAATTTCTAATATGAGTCAATATCCTATTTTGAATAAGTTTGTTTCTAAAGCATATCTTGTTTATTTACTTAGTTGGATGTTTTTATTTACTATTTATGTATTCATAATATCTACAAATAAAAAAATCGATAAAAACAAAACTGAATTACATTTATCTGATTATAAAAACAAGGTGTATCCTGCTACTATTTTATATTTTATATTCCTTATTTTGACAATTATATTACCATTATATTATAAGGATAATGGTAATGTTATATATTCTTATGGTCCTAGTACTAATTTGTTATATTTTGTTAGTGGATTATGTATATTCACTTGGCTTATATGTTTACTTCTTAATTTTAAACAGATAAAACAGAAAAAATATGTTCCTATTTTTGCATTTTTGATAATTGGTACTTTTGTGACTATTATTCAGGGAGCACATCCAGAATATTTACTTATGACTTCAATGGAAACCTTTATAACATTCTTGATGTACTTTACAATTGAAAATCCTGATATGAAACTTATTAATGAGCTAAATATAGCAAAAGATCAGGCTATTAAAGCAAATAATGCTAAGAGTGAATTTTTATCAAGTATGTCCCATGAGATTAGAACTCCATTGAATGCAATTGTTGGTTTTTCTCAGGCCTTGTCAGAAGAAGATATAAATGATAATGCTAAAGATGAAGTTAAAGATATTATGATGGCTTCAAATAGTTTGCTTGAACTAGTTAATGGTATTTTGGATATTTCAAAAATAGAATCTGGCAAGATTGAAATAGTAAATACTGAGTATCAATTTAAGAATATTTATGATGAGTTAGTAATACTTGCTAAAGCTAGAATGGGTGATAAACCACTTGATTTTAGATGTCATTATGATGAAGATATCCCTTCTGTTTTATATGGTGATTATACAAGAATAAAACAAATTATATTAAATATTTTAACTAATGCAGTTAAATATACTAGAGAAGGTTATATATATTTTTCAGTGTCATCTGTAAGAAAAGATGATATTTGTAGACTTATCATTTCAGTAGAAGATAGTGGAATTGGTATTAAACAAGAAAACATACCTAAATTATTTACTAAATTTGAACGACTTGATTTAGAAAAGAATATTACTATTGAAGGAACAGGACTAGGTTTAGCTATTACTAAGAAATTAGTAGAGTTAATGAATGGTACTATTGTAGTTCAAAGTATATATGGAAAGGGTTCTAAGTTTACAATAGCTATAGATCAAAGAGTAGTTCATAAAGAAGTAGTTGTAGAAAAGAGTGAAGAAAAGAAAGTATCAGAAGTACATGCTGAAGGAAGAAAAGTTTTAATTGTTGATGATAATAAGATTAATTTAAAAGTAGCATCACGTCTACTTGAAAACTATAAGCTTGATATAACTACTGTAGAAAGTGGTGCTTTATGTATAGATAAAGTTAATAGTAATACTTATGATTTAATATTAATGGACGATATGATGCCTAATATGAGTGGTGTTGAGACACTTCATAAGTTAAAAGAAATTGATGGGTTTGCTACTCCAGTTGTTGCACTTACAGCTAATGCAGTTACAGGTATGAAGGAGAAGTACTTAAACGATGGATTTGATGATTATTTAGCTAAACCTATTAATAGAGATGAGCTTAATAATATAGTTGCAAAATATTTAAATAAATAATTGATATAGGAGAGATTTTTATGAAAGATATTAATTTACTAACATCAAATGGTGTTGATGTTAATCATGGATTAGAACTACTAGGCGATATGGATATGTATAATTCTGTTATAAAAGAATTTTTAGCTTGTTATGATGAGAGGATGAAAAGAATTGCTAATTATAAGAATAATTCAGATATGGCTAATTATGCAATAGAGGTACATTCTTTAAAGAGTGATTCTAAGTATTTAGGTTTTATGACATTAGCTGATTTAGCTTATAAACATGAAATGGCTAGTAAAGCAGGAGATATTAATAGTGTTGTTCTTCATTATGATGAGTTGGTAGTAGAAGCTAATAGAATTATTCAAGTTGTTAAGCTTTACTTAGATGGTGATAATGTTTCAGCACCACCAACAATAGAAGCTGATAATATTCCTGATAACAATGTTGTGATGATTTCTAAAGAAGAGGTTGAACTTTCGACTAAAGCTATATTGATTGCTGATGATTCAAGTATTATAAGGGATTTCGTTAAAGAAATTTTTAGTAATCAGTATGAAGTTCTAATGGCTAAAGATGGGCAGGAAGTAATTAATATTATTAGTGCTGATTCTAAGAGAATAGCGGCTCTTTTACTTGATCTTAATATGCCAAATGTAGATGGTTTTGGGGTTTTAGATTATTTAAAAGAGAATAATTTATTTACAGTTGTTCCAACATCTATTATTTCTGGAGCAAGTGATAAGGAATCAATCGAAAAGGCATTCAAGTATCCGATTGTAGATATGTTAAATAAGCCATTTAGTAGAGACAATGTAAAATTAGTTGTGGAGAAAACTGTTGGTATCAGTTCAATGTAAGGAGTAGTATATGAAAGATGTTAATTTATTAAAAACAAATGGAGTAGATGTAGATAAGGCGTTAGAATTATTTGGTGATATGGATATGTACGATTCTACGTTAGAAGATTTTTTAAATGAGGTATCTAATAGATTAGAAAGAATAAAAAAGTATAAAGAGACTTCAGATATGGCTAATTATGCGATAGAAGTACATGCCTTAAAGAGTGATTCTAAATATTTTGGATTCACAGTTTTAGCTGATTTAGCTTATCAACATGAGATGGCTAGTAAACAGAATAATATGTTTTATGTAGTTGATCATTATGATGAGTTAGAAAAGGAAGCTGTTAGAATTGTTAAGCTTGTAGAACAATACTTAGGAAGAAGTAGTAGTGTAATTAAAGAAGTAGAAAATAATAGTAATGATGCAGTAATATTAACAGATAAGACAATATTAGTAGTAGATGATTCTAATGTAACTAGAAACTTCGTTCAAAAGATTTTCGCAAGTCAATATAAAGTTTTAGTTGCTACAGATGGTCGTGATGCAATTAATATTATTTCAAATAATCTAGATCATAAAATAGTCGCAGTATTACTTGATCTTAATATGCCTGGATTAAATGGATTTGATGTATTGGAATATTTTAAAACTAATAATTTATTCTCTTTAATACCAGTTTCTATTATTACTAGTGACACAACTCAAGAGACTAGAAATAGAGTTTTCTCATATGGTGTTGTAGATATTTTGGTTAAACCATTTAATGAGAGAGATATAAAACAAGTTCTTGATAAGACAATTTATTTTAATGATCAATTATAGAAATCAACTATTTGTTGATTTTTCTTTTGTTTTTCTTTATACTAAGTAGCAATAAGAGGTGATATTAATGGATGATGTATTTGAATCACTTACAAAAGAAGTTAAAATTATTCAATCAAGAGATTCCCATTTTAAGGGACGTAGACATGTACCTGATAGTTATTTTTATACTGATTTATATAAGGAAGAATTAAAAAATACTGATGATGAATATACAGAGTATGATGTTTCTTATGATGAAAAAAGTAGGGATGAGGTTATGATTGAGATTGTTTTCTTACTTGATTGTTATAGTGAAATATATAAAGTTCCTACTGTTAGAATAAGCAATAAGGAATGGGATATATTATTTGAAGAAGTATATGATTTTTATACTGAATATGATTTGAATTACTTTTTTGAACAAGATATGTTAATGTTTAATCGTTTAGCAATATCGAGATCATTATTATATAATAAAAAGTATTTAGATATATCTGATTATATTAATAGTTTTAATTATTTAGACTCTATGGTTCTTACTGAAGGCGAAAAGAAGACTTTAAATAAACGTGTAGATATGTTATGTGATAAAGAAAAAGTTATACCTATGGAGAAGTTCTTACAGAAGAAGTTTGACAGAAGAGTATAGAATGTGTTATAATTTAGATGTTTGACGCCTCATGCTCAAACCGCATTGAAAAGGTAGAAACAAGTATCTTGTACCTTAAGAGCGAGTCTTAAGTTAAAAAAAAGGAGGTATATGAATGAACGCTGTAATTAAAGTTGGTGGAAAACAATATTATGTTACTGAAGGATGCGAAATTTTCGTAGAAAAATTAAACGCTAATAGTGGTGATGTTGTTACATTTGATCAAGTTTTAATGTTAGACAGTAAGGTTGGAAACCCATACCTTAGTGGTGTTACTGTAACTGGTGAAGTGGTTAAGAATGGAAAACAAAAGAAAATAAGAGTTTTCACATATAAATCTAAAGATAGATCTAACCGTAAAACTCAAGGACATAGACAACCTTATACACAAATCAAAATTACAAAAATTAATGGTTAATTATGATTAAAGTAAATGTTGTAAAAGAAAACTCAAACTATAAAAAAATATCTATATTAGGCCATGCTATGTATGATGATTATGGAAAGGATATTGTTTGTAGTGCGGTTAGTAGTATTGTTACTACTACTGTGAATGGATTACTTTCACTTGATAGAGAAAGTATTACTTATATGGTAAGTAAAAAAGGAATGACTATTACAATTAATAGTAGTGATCGTACAACTCAAATATTAATTCGTAATATGATTAACCTATTAAAAGAATTAGAAAAAAATTATAAAGAAAATATAGAAGTGAAATAAGGAGGAACAGTCAATGAGATTTTTAGAATTAGATATCCAATTATTTGCTCACCACAAAGGACAAGGTTCTACTTCAAACGGACGTGATTCTGCTGGTCGTAGACTTGGAGCAAAAGCAGCTGATGGACAATTCGTTACTGCTGGATCTATTATTTATCGTCAACGTGGAACTAGAATTTATCCTGGTGTAAACGTTAGACGTGGAAATGATGATACTATCTATGCAACAGTAGATGGTGTTGTAAAATTCGAACGTTTAGGAAGAGACAAGAAACAAGCTTCTGTTTATCCTAATGCATAATGAACAAGTAGTATTTACTACTTGTTTTTTTTCTGTCTTATGGTATAATATCAAAAATAAAAGAGGGGGTGTGTGGTGTTGAATGAAGATGATAGAATAGCTTATCTTAATAAAGAAATTCTACAGAAGAAAAGATCGATTAGAAATTTAGAATTGTTTGAGGGAACTGTTGCTACAGTGTTATCTAGTAGTATTATAATAAGCGGTACTTTTGCTATAATAAAAAATTATCATATTGATTTTATTCAATATTTAACTCCAACACTTGTTCTTTCTGTTTTATTTGTGGGGAGTTCTCCATGTGTTTTATTGCCAACAAGAAGAGCAATGTTAAAAAAAATCAAGTATGATAAAGAGATAAAAGAGGCAATGAATGAGTTACATGGTTATGCTTTAGAAGAAGATAAAAAATTAATGTTAAAGAAAGATAAGATATGATATAATTATAAAAGATATAAGAGGTGTAAATATGTTTGTAGATGAGGTAGTAATAAAAGTAATTGCAGGAAAAGGTGGAGATGGTTGTACCGCTTTTCGTCGTGAGAAATATGTAGAAATGGGAGGACCTTATGGTGGTAATGGAGGTCATGGAGGAGATATTATATTCATGGTTGATGAGGGACTTCATACTTTATTGGATTTAAGATATCAAAAAACTTTAAAGGCACCTAAGGGTGAAAATGGAAAAGGTAAGAATCAACATGGTAAAGGAGCTCTTCCTTTGATAGTAAAAGTTCCACTTGGTACAGTTATTACTGATTTAGATACAGGATTTATCTTAGGTGATTTGAAGGAAAAAGATAGTAAAGTTGTAGTAGCAAAAGGTGGTCGTGGAGGTCGTGGAAACACAGCTTTTAAAACTCAAACTAATACAGCTCCTAATTTTTCTGAAAATGGAGAAGAAGGGGAAGAAAAGAACTTAAAAGTAGAGGTAAAAATGCTTGCGGATGTTGGACTAGTTGGACTTCCTAGTGTAGGGAAAAGTACAATAATTTCTTGTGTATCAAGATCTAAACCTAAGATAGCAGCTTATCATTTTACAACTCTTACTCCTAATCTTGGTGTTAGTAGATCTTCATCAGGTAAAAGTTTTGTTATTGCTGACTTACCAGGTTTAATAGAAGGAGCTAGTAAGGGAGAAGGTTTAGGAGATAAGTTTTTACGACATATTGAGAGAACTAAAGTAATTGCACATGTTATAGATATGGCAGCTACTGAAGGTAGAGATCCGTATGAGGATTATTTACTAATAAATAAAGAATTAGAAGAATTTAATCCAAAACTATTGAAAAAACCACAAATAATTATTGCTAATAAAATGGATGTAGATACTTTTTCAGATAATTTAGATAAATTTATAGAAAAATTAAATAATAAAGATATAAAAATATTTAAAGTAAGTGCAGCTACTAATAAGGGGTTAACTGAAGTTATTGATTCATTAGCTGAAATACTTGATAATACACCAGATGCACCATTGTTTGATGAAGATGATTTTGAGAGTCATGTATTATATAAATTTAAAAGAGAAGAACCTTATACAATTACTCATGATGAAGAAGATTTATGGACAATTAGTGGTAAAGAAATAGAAAAATTATTCAAAATGACAAAATTTTCTTCTGAAGAAGGAATGTTACGTTTTACTAAGAAACTTAGAAGAATGGGTATTGATGATAAGCTAAGGGAGTTAGGTGCAAAAGAGGGAGACCAAGTTAGAATACTAGATTTCTATTTTGATTATAAAGATTAATTAGGGGTGAATTAGTTGTTAACGATATGTACTTTTAATATAAAAAATAATTATAGAGATTACCAATCTGATAAAGCAGATAAGATTATAGAGTTTATAAATCAAAATAAGATAGATTATTTGTGTCTTCAGGAGGTTTTTACAAAGTGTAGGCGAGACTTACAAAAAAATTTACGTGGTACTAAATATAAAATCTATGGAAAGTATAGATTTAGTTTACCTATATTTACTCCTATAAATGAGGCTGTCTCCATTATTACAAAAGAAAAAGTATTATATAATAGGACATATCATTTACCATTCTTACCATCAGGGTTAAAAAGAGTTGTTACTAAGATTGTAACAAAAACTGATGATTTAGGTTGTGTTACGATTTTAAATACACATCTTGATTATATGTTTGATTTTGTAAAGAAAAGACAATTGAAAAAGATAATTAAATTAATAGAAACAGAAAAAAATCCAGTAATCTTAACAGGAGACTTTAACTTAAAAATAAATAATCCAATTTTTAAAGAGTTTATAAATAAACTAAATAATCTTGGATTAAAAAGAGTAGATATTCATGAGAAAACACTAAAACAATCTAGATACAATAGGTCTATAGATCATATCTTTATTCCTGATGATTACGATGTAGAGTTATTAGAAGTAATCAAAGATTTGGATATTAGTGATCATTATCCTGTTTTATTAAAAGTATCTAAAAAATAGGTGGTTGTATGAAAAAGTTAAAAAAAATAGATAAGAATTATTTATTAATAATAGTTTTTGGACTGTTGGCTTTATATTTAGTTGTACCAGAAAACTATATTTTTGGTTCTAATACGGATTGGGTAAGTCAACATATAGTGTTTCCTGATTATTTCAGAAAATTATTTTATTCTACTAAAAATTTATTTCCTAATTTAGCTTTATCAATAGGTGCTGGTCAAAATATTTATAATTTTTCATATTATGGACTTCTTAGTCCTTGGTTATTATTATCATATTTATTTCCATTTATTAGTATGAAAAATTATATAATTATTTTAAACAGTGTTATTTATTGTTTATTTGGTGTTTTATTATATAAATTTCTTAAGCCAAAATATAAAGAAAATATTAGTTTGGCAGTAACTATTTTAACGATGTGTGCGGCACCAATACTTTTTCATTTACATAGACATTTTATGTTTGTTAACTATTTACCATTTTTAATACTAGGACTTATTGGTGTAGATAGATATTTTGAATCTGGTAAAAGATATATAATATCTATTAGTATATTTTTAATAATTATGACTAGTTATTATTTTAGTGTTTTTGGAATAGGGGTTATTTGTATTTATGGTTTGTATAAGTATTTAGAAAGTACTGAAATAATAAAGTTTAAGATTCTAATAAAAGAAATGATAAAATTTTTGATTCCTGTTTTTATAGGTATTTTATTAAGCTCTTTATTATTATTCCCTACTATCTATGTATTAAAAACAGGTAGAGCTGAAGTTTCTAAAACTATATCTTTAGCTAATTATTTTATACCACATTTTGGTGTTGAATTCTTTTTATATAGTAATTATGGACTTGGACTTACATCTATTGCGATGATAGGATTGTTTTCATTTATCTGTTCAGGAAAAAAAGAAAAGAAATGTTTAGGCATTTTACTTTTATTGATTTTAACAGTACCGTTATTTATCTATTTATTAAACGGTAATCTATATTATAGGGGAAAGGTTTTAATACCAGCAATACCATTATTTTCAATTATAATAGCTGATTTATTAACAAATATAGTGGAGAAAAAAATAGAAATAAAGAAATTATTATTTATTTCAACTTTATGTGTTTTAGTATCTTTACTATCTTTATATTTTAATATCGTATTCTATATAGAAATAGTATGTATGATTTTAATTATTTATTTTTATTATAAGGAATACACTAATAAAAAAATGTTAATACTAGTAATTATGATACCGGCATTAATTACAGTATATGTTTCTAATGCTTTTGAAAATTATGTTTTTTCTTCTACTAAAGGTAGAGATCAAAAAACTAGTGCTGATATAGAGAAAGTATTAAAAAAAGAAAAGAATTTGGTAAGGTTTAATAATTTAGATGATACCTTGTCTAATGTTAATGAAGTATATATTACTAAGTATAATCAAGATTCATTATATTCTTCTGTATCTAATCCGTTATATAAAAACTTTTATACTAAGGTTTTTAAAAATGCTCTTTCCTATAGAAATAACTTAGTTTTAGCTCAAAATAACGATATTTTATTTCAAACTTTTATGGGAGTTAAGTATATATATTCAAAGGAAGGAGTTCCAATTGGTTATACAAAAATAGCTGATAATATTTATAAAAATAATAATGTCCTACCTGTTTTTTATGGTACAGATGACTTGACTAGTAAAAAAGTATTTAATCGTTTGAATTATCCATATAATATTGGTACACTTTTAAATAGTGTTGTTGTAGATGGAAAATCAACTAAAGATGCGACTAATACTATAGAAGAGATTCCTCTTGATTATAATGTAGAAAAAGAAGAGGGAGTAAAAGTCTCTAGGAATGATAAATATATTAAAGTTAAAAGTAAGGGAAATGGACGAATAGTACTTAATACTAATCAAAAGCTTGATGAAGAGATTTTGATAATTCAATTTAAATTGAAAGATACTCCTGATTGTAAGAAGGGTGATGCTAGAATTACAATTAATGGAATTAGTAATACGTTAACTTGCAAACAATGGATATATAAAAATAATAATAAAGTATTTAACTATGTTATATCATCAAATAAAGATTTAAGTAAGTTAGAGATTTTGTTTGATAAGGGAGTTTATAAAATAAAAAATATTAAAGCCTATGAATTAAAATATTCAGATATTGAGGGTAGAAAAAAATCTCTTTCAAAGTTTAATTTAAATCAATCTAAAACTATTGGTGATACTATTACTGGTAGTATTGATATGAAAGATGATGGGTATTTTGTAACAAGTATTCCATATGATAAAGGATTCAATGTCTTTGTTGATGGTAAGAGTGTAAAAAAAGAAATAGTAAACACAGCATTTTTAGGATTTAAATTAGATAAGGGTTATCACAAGATAAAAATAGTTTATCATTCTCCTTTATTTAGAGAGGGTAGTATTATTTCAATAATAGGATTAATTTTACTATTTATAGAAATATTTATTGATTTAAAAAAGAAAAGGACTTAGTTCTTTTCTTTTGGTTTACTTATCTTTAATATTTGGTTTATTTCTAAATCTTTGGTTGTTTCTAATGGTAAAAAATAAACATATTTAACATTAAATTTGGGAAATATTAGTTTCTCAGTTTTACAATTTGGATATATATAAAGTACTTTATTATTTTCATCAGTCATTATGATATCAACTCTTTGAAACAAAAAATATGTATTGGCATAATGAGATTTAAAACGGTAGGCATCCTTTATTGGCTCTAGGACAAATTTTATACCTTTTAATTTTTCAAAAAAATTATTCTTTTCTACTATGTTTAGTTTTTTCTTATTAATAATTAATTTCATAAAATCACCAACTTTATTTAATTAATTTTATCATAAAAGTTGAAAAAAGTGAATTAAAGAGATTAATCAGTACAGTTCTTAAAATAATGTCATATGAAATATTTGATTTTAATGATATAATAATTATTAACTTGTTAGAGGTGGGATTAATGAATTTTGATTGCTTAAATGAAATGATTAAATATATAGAAGATAATCTTGATTCGCAAATAGATTTTAATAAATTGAGTAAAATAACTAATATAAATCTATTTATTCTTGAACGTATTTTTATGTTTTTAACCGATATGACAATTAATGAATATATAAAAAAGAGAAGGCTAAGTAAAGCTTTTGAAGAAATTAGAAATACTAACTGTAAAATAATTGATATTGCATTTAAATACCAATATAATTCTGCTTCATCGTTTAATAGAGCATTCAAAAATCTATTTAATATGACACCTACTGAATGTAGAAAGAGTACATGTAATTATAAGGTAATTCCTATAGAGTATTTTGAAAATAATCAAGAAAGATATGATTTTGATTATGAAATAAAAAAGGTTCCACATACCATTTTATATTGTTATCATGTTACATCAGATACTCATTCTGATTTGTTATATAAAATTAAGCAATTATACATAAAAACCAAAAATAATGGTTATTATAAGAAGTTTAATGCTGCTGGAATGTATGGTATATTTTTTTATGATGGGGAATTATATCATTATTATTTAGGAACTTCTAAATGTTTCTCGGATTTAGAAAAATATGAAATCAAAGAAGAAAAATTTGCTGTATTTAAATTTTTATCAAGGCAACAAAAAGAAATAGTAAGATTTGAGGGGAAAATAAATTCACAATGGATACCATCAACAAACTATAATGCTAAAACTGATTTAAAAGTTGAATTATATAAAGAAGGATATTGTTATATATATTTACCAATAGAATAATAGTCTTAACAAATTTAATATTAAAATTGTAAAGAAATTTATCAGATATTAATCTACAATTATATCGGTGATATATATGATTAATAGAAATATTAAAATTGCAAAAGATTATTTTTCTTTGGTAAAATTTAAGGATAAGTATTTAATATCTTTCATAATAATTGATTTGATAAATGTTTTAATTAGTCTTTTGATTCCATTATTAATATCTTTTATTGTAGAAAGTGCTACTAATAAATTGTATAATATGTCATTTATTTATGTTATCATGTTAGGAGTTGTCTTTCTAGTAAATAAAATGGGTTCTTATTGTGCTAATTGGTGTTATGCTAATTTTTTTAAAAATACTTATGTTTTTGTACATCAAAAATTAGTAGATAGTATTTATAATTTTGATGAAGAATATTCTAAGAAAATTTCAATTGGTAAAATTATAAATTCATCTAATACAGATATTATTAATATTGCTGAAGTACCATCTTTTATGATTGAGTTATTTATAGAGTTAATTAGATTATTAGTTGTATATATTGTATTTTTTAGGCAAAATATTTTGGTAGGATTGTATGTAATTTTTATAGATTGTACATATTATTTTTATGCTAAAAAATGTAATAATAAAAATACTCACTATTTAAAGAAGCAGATTAAATATGCTGATAAAATGTCAGGAATGTTATCTCAAATTTTGATAGGTCTTAAAGATATTAAAAGTTTTGGCATTGGAAGAAAGTTAAATAATAAATTAGATGGATATAGAAAAAGATGGCAAGAAAACTATTTTCTTAAAAGAAAATATTATTTTACAAGAAAAACCTTGGTAAGTTTAATAATTGATTTTGGGAAGATAGTCTTATATTCTATTATGCTAATTTTTCTTATTAAAGGTAAATTACAAATAGCTATGTTTTTACTACTAATTTCATATTATGATAAGACAAAGGAATCGATAAATGACATAATGGAGTTTGACGTATCTATTATGGAAGAAGCTGTTTCATTATATAGGATAAATCAGATAATTAGTTATGGAACAAAATCTTTAAAGTTAGATGGTGTGATTCATAACGATGATATTTTTGGGCTTGTTGAATTTAATAATGTGTCTTTTAAGTATAATAAAGTGCCAATATTAAAAAATGTGTCTTTTGTTGTAAAACCAAATGAGTTAACAGCAATCGTCGGTAAAACAGGCTCTGGAAAAACTACAATATTTAATCTTCTTTTGAGAATGTATAGGGTAGGAAAAGGGCAAATTTTAATAGATAAGTTAGATATTTATGATTATTCCAAAGATGTTTTTAATTCAAATATTAGCATAGTTAATCAAAAGACCTTTATATTTAATATGAGTATAAGAGCTAATTTATCATTAATTGATTCCAACAAGAAACGGCAAATTGATGCTTGCAAAAGGGTGGGTATTCATGATTTTATAATGTCTTTGCCAGATGGGTATAGTACTATTTTGAAAGATGATGCTACTAATATGAGTGGTGGACAAAAACAATTATTGTCACTAGCTAGAGCACTTCTTACTTCATCTGAAATAATACTTTTAGATGAAGTTACATCATCATTGGATCCACGTACAACTGATAAAATTATAAAACTTTTAGATGATTTAAAAACTGATCATACAATTATTATCATTACTCATAATAAAGACTTGATGCGTAAAGCTGATAAACTTATTGTTTTGAATAATGGTAAAGTTGAATGTATTGGGAAGAATGATGATTTAATAAAAACAAATAATTTTTATAAACAACTAGTAATAAAAAATAGTGATTAATTGGTGAAGTGTTGGTTAAAATTAATATGAAATGAAATTTTTTATTTTTCGTATTTATTGCCTTTTTTATAATACAGAGCATTATAAAAAATAAGAATATTTAATTAATTGATAACAAACAAAGATAAGCTTTATTTGTATTACTTATTATAATCAGACTTAATTCCGTTATTTTATTAAAACGGACTTCCAAATGAAAACTCACGATTGAATAAAAAACATATAAAAACTATTGCACAATCAAAAAAAGTATGCTATTATTAAATAGCAATGGACCCTTAGCTCAGTTGGTTAGAGCATCCGGCTCATAACCGGGCGGTCACTGGTTCGAGTCCAGTAGGGTCCACCATCTAATGCGGGTATGGCGGAATTGGCAGACGCGCTAGACTTAGGATCTAGTGCCGCAAGGCTTGCAGGTTCAACTCCTGTTACCCGCACCACTAGTTAATTATTCGATTTGTTCGAATTTTAAATATACTTCAGTCAGAGATATGACTGATTTTTTTATTAATAAATATTATTGGTGGAATAGATGAATAATTAAATTATTGGGTAATTAATATAGGTACTTATTCATAGATTTTATAGAGGAGGAATTTTATGTATGAATTAGCGCCTTTACCGTATTTGTATCAAGACTTAGAGCCATATATTGATACACATACTATGGGACTTCATTATTTAAAACATCAAAAAAATTATCTTGATAAATTGAATTCTTTGTTGAGGAAAAATCATTATGATTATAGATATAAAATAGAAGAGATTTTATATCATATTCAGGAATTTCCTAGACAAGATCAGGCTGATATTTTATTTAATTTAGGTGGAGTTATTAATCATGATCTTTATTGGAAGAGTATTTCATCACCAAAAAATGTTAGAAAATCAAATAAGTTAACAGAAGCAATTAATCAACAATTTGGTGGTTTAGCTAACTTTTTTGAAGAATTTAAGAAAAAAGCTTTAGAGTTAAAGGGTTCAGGTTATACTTTTTTGGTTATGAAAAATAATGGTCAGTTAGATATAGTTAATATGCCTAATCAAGAAACTCCCTTAATGTATGGGATGATACCTCTTTTTGTGATAGATTTATGGGAACATGCATATTATCTAAATTATAAAAATAATAAATCAGAGTATATTGATAATTTTATAGAAATTGCTGATTTATCTAACGCAAATAATATTTATAATAATATAGTTAAATAGTTTTTAAAATATCTTTATTTTGAAGATATTTTTATATTATATAAGTTTTTAAAGAGAATCTATAAAAATATGCTATAATATTAGTAGGAAGTGAGTTTATGAGATTAATTAAAAATAATGATAATCCAATTAATGAGGAAAAAATTATTAATCAAATAAGGGCTCTAGGTCTAGATATGATTAGTGAAGCGAATAGTGGTCACCCTGGAATTGTTTTAGGTGCGGCTCCTATTATTTATACTTTATATGCTAGACATTTGAGAGTTTGTCCGGATAAGCCTGATTTTTTTAATAGAGATCGTTTTATTATGTCTGCTGGGCATGGTTCAGCTTTACTTTATGCAACACTTTTTATGGCTGGTTATGATTTAGAGTTAGATGATTTGAAAAAGTTTAGACAAATTAATTCAAAGACACCTGGACATCCTGAATATAAAACTACACCTGGAGTTGATATGACAACAGGACCTTTAGGGCAAGGAATTGCAACAGCAGTTGGTTTTGCATTAGCGGAAGCAAGACTTAGGGAGAAATTTAATAAATATCAAAAAGATTTAATAGATTTTAATACTTATGTGCTATGTGGAGATGGTGATTTAGAAGAGGGAGTTAGTTATGAAGCAATGTCTTTAGCTGGAACTCTTAAACTAAATAAATTGATTGTTTTATATGATTCGAATAATGTTTCACTTGATGGAGATGTTTCTCTTTCTTTTAATGAAAATATAGAAATGCGTATGAATTCTATGGGTTGGAATTATATAAAGGTTACAGAAGATGATGAATTATCTATTTCTAAAGCTATTGAAGATGCTAAAAAGAGTAGTGATAAACCAACTCTTATTGAAGTAAAAACTACAATTGGTAAGTACTCGAAATTAGAGGGAACTAATAAAGTACATGGTGGTGTTTTATCCAAGGAAGATGTTAGTCAAATCAAAGAAAAAATAAAACTTAGAGATATTGAGTTTAATGTATCTAGTGATACAGTAGAAGACTTTCAACAATTAATCTTTGATAGAGCTAGTACAGTATTAGATAAATTTAATAAAAAATATGAGGCTTTGAGTGATGAGGTAAAAGCTGAATTAGACTTTTTTATGGGAGATGTTAAAGAAATAGATTTAAAAAATCTTACTTATGAAGCTCCTGATGATAATAAAGAAGCTTTAAGAGATACTTCTTCAAAAATTTTAAATTCAATTGTTAAAGATAATCCTTTTATGGTTGGTGGAAGTGCTGATTTATTTGGTGCAGTAAAAACGTATATTAATGATGGTGGAGACTTAAGTTATAAAAATTATTCTGGTCAAAATATTTATTTTGGTATACGTGAACATGCGATGGGAGCCATCTTAAACGGTTTAGCTTTGTGTGGTTATAGAGTTTATGGTTCTACATTCTTAAGTTTTTCTAATTATATGATGCCTGCGATTAGAATGAGTGCTATGTTAAATTTACCAATTACTTATATATTTACACATGATTCAATAAGTCTTGGGGAAGATGGTGCTACTCATCAACCTGTTGAACAATTGGCGTTTTTCAGAACAATGCCTAATGTTACTGTTTATAGACCTTGTGATGCTAATGAAGTTATAGGTGTTTATAAAACAATAATGAAAGAAAATAATGGTGTTTCAATTATTTCTTTATCAAAGACAGTTTTACCAATTCTTGAGACAACAAAGGCTACTGATGTTTCTAGGGGAGCTTATGTTGTTAGAGAGGAAAGAAGAAAATTAGATGGTATTTTAATTTCAACTGGTGAAGAAGTTCATTCAGCAATAGAAGTTGCTGAACGTCTTGAAACTAAGGGATTTGATATTCGTGTAGTTAGTATGCCTTGTATTGAAAGATTCTTAGAAAATGATTCAGAGTATATTGATGAAGTTTTACCGGTTGGAAAGAAGAAAATAGTAATTGAGGCAGCAAGTTCAATCTCATGGAATAGAATTGTTTTTAATCCTAAATATTTAATTACTCTAGATCAATATGGAGCTAGTGGTAAGAGAGATGATGTATTAGAAAAATTTGGTTTTGATGTTGACTCATTGGAAGCAAAAGTAGAAGAATTACTTAAATAAAAATCGACAAAAATAGACTCTTTATTATGCTATATTAATTATGGTGATAATATGAGAGTTTTTTATATATTTAATATTAGAGAAGAATTTAAATACTTATATCAGGATAGTCCTTCAATGTTATATAATATTTTAAAACAAATTTATTATTTAGGACATGACGATATTTTATATGGACAAAACTTATTTAGACAATTAACTAAAAGTCTACCAAAGGATGCAATCGATAGAGCTTTATTTATAAAACTACATCAAGAGTTTCCTTATAGTAAACGAGGTGATAATCATATTATAAATAATTTATATACTAATGAGATAAGTAAGTTGGTTGTTAAAAATGCTTATATGAAAATAAAAACTGAAAAAAATACATCATCATTTTTTTCTTATCTTTCTGAATTTAGTGATTCATTATTTGTTTGTGATTTTGAATATAGTGATTTTTTCTTTTTAGAAAAGACAAAAACGCTTGTTTAATTTCATAAACTCTAGTAAAATACATATGTAGGGAGATGAAATAATGTTACACGATTTATTATTAGTATTTATTGGATTAATAATTGGATTAGTAATTGGTTTTTTTGCCGCTAGATATATGATTAAGAAATATATGAAGAAAAATCCTCCTATTAATGAGGAAATGATAAAAGGATTAATGATGCAAATGGGAAGAAAACCTAACCAAAAACAAATTAATCAAATGATGAAAAATATGCAAAAGTATATGTAAAAATATGAGGCACTGGTTGGTGTCTTTTTTTTGTTTTTATTTAATTTATGTTTAAGTTTACCACTACAAAATGAGACTTTAAGTATTGAATTTACACTTTTAACTTTAAGTTATGATATAATAGTGATAGTAAATAGAGGTGATACTTTGAAAAACTTTAAAGAAAAATTAGCTCTGGTACCTACAAAGCCTGGTAGTTATCAAATGAAAAATAAAGATGGTGTGATTATCTATGTAGGAAAAGCTAAAAATTTACAAAGAAGATTACGTTCCTATTTTACTAGGACTGTAACTGGTAAAACTAGAATGTTAGTAGAAGATATAGATGATTTTGAATATATTGTTACTTCATCTGAACTTGAATCATTAATTTTAGAGATAACATTAATTAAAAAATACGATCCTAAGTATAATATTTTATTAAAAGATGATAAATCATATCCATATATTGAATTAACTAAAGAGAAGTATCCTAGATTAAAAGTTGTTAGAAACGTAAAAAGAAAGAAGGATAAGAATTATTTATATGGTCCTTATCCTAATGTTTATGCAGCTAGAAAAACTGTAAATATGTTGAATAGATTATATCCACTTAGAAAGTGTGAAACTTTAAAGAAAGATTTATGTCTTTATTATCATATTCATGAGTGTTTGGGGTATTGTTGTAAAAAGATTGATCCTATTAAGATAGAGGAAATGACTAAAGAAATAACTAGTTTTTTAAAGGGTGATGCTAAAGAAGTAATACAAAAAATTAAGAGGGAAATGACTGCTGCTAGTGAAAATTTAAATTATGAAAAAGCTAAAGAATTAAAAGAAATGTTAGATGATATTAATATTACTTTAAATAAACAGAAAATAGATTTGAATAATAATTATAATTTTGATTTAGTTAATTATTATAAAGATAAGAATTATTTATCTATTCAAATATTTTTTGTGAGAGAGGGATTATTAGTAGGTCGTCATGAAGAAATTGTAAATACTTTGGAAGATGAAGAAGAGATAATTGAATATATAATTAAATTCTATGAAAAGACTGGGATGCTTCCTAAAGAACTATTAGTGCCAGGTAGTGTTGATGCTACACTATTGAGTAATTATTTAAATATTAAAGTTTCTACTCCACAAAGGGGTAAGCTTTATTCACTTATGAGGCTTGCTTATGAAAATGCGATTGAAAAATTAAATGCAGAAGAAGAAACACTGAAAAAAGATGATAAGTTAAGACAAGATGCATTAGATGAGTTAAAAGAACTACTTAAATTAGATTCTGTATCTCGTATGGAATCGTTTGATAACTCGCATTTATTTGGGACTTTTTATGTTGGTGGTATGGTTGTTTTTGAAGATTTTTTGCCACTCAAGGATGAATATAGAAAATATAAATTAGCAGTAGATGTTAAAGATGATTTATCGGCTATGAGAGAGGTTTTATATAGAAGATATTATAAAGTATTGATGGAAAATTTACAAAAACCAGATTTAATTGTTTTAGATGGAGGTAAAACTCAGATTACAGTATGTAAAGAGATAATATCTTCACTTGGACTTAATATACCTATTATTGGTTTGGTAAAAAATAAGAGTCATAGAACCAATGAAATAATGGATGAAAATTATCAAATTCTTCCTGTTAAAAAGAATAGTAATTTATTTTTATTTTTAACTAGAATTCAAGATGAAGTTCATAGATATGCAATTACATATCATAGAAATATTAAAAGTAAAGGTGCTCTTTCTTCTCTTTTAGATGTTGTGCCTGGTATAGGTGAGGTAAAAAGAAAAGAATTGTTAAGAAAGTTTGGTTCATTAAAGAAAATGAAAGAGGCAAGTATATCAGAACTTGAAGAGGTTTTGAATCATGATGTTGCTGAAAATTTATTTTCGTATTTAAAAGAAATGTAGTATACTAAAGATAGGTGATTATAATGAAAAATAATAAAGGCTTTACATTAATTGAAATGTTAGGAACTGTTGTAATATTAGGAATAATAGGTACAATTGCAGTCACTGCTGTAACAAAATATTTAGTTAGTTCTAGAAAAGAAGCCTATAAAATGTTGCAAGATGCTTTATATGAAGCTGTTAGTAATTGTGCATCAGAAAGTAATTGTATTTTATCTAATGATACAACTATGACAGTTTCAGACTTAAAGAATAAGGGGTATTTAGATTCTTTTAAAAACCCTAAAAATAGTTCTAAAGAATGTGATGGTAGTGTAGTAGTTAAAATTGTGGAATCTTCTGGATCTGGAAAGATTAAAAATTATAGTTCTTCAAATTGTAGCGATGGTCCTAATTGCATAAATGGAAATTCTAAAGTGGAAGTTGATGAAGCTAATACTAAATACTTTTATAAAGTAATTGTTAATTGTGATGGATTTGATAGTACTCCAAGATACTATCCTAATGGTACTACAGAAGAGGAATGGAGTAAGTAATATTATGTCAAAGATAGCAGTAATGGATGATGTTTTAGCTAATAAAATTGCAGCTGGTGAAGTTGTAGAGAAAACAATGAATGTTGTAAAAGAATTAGTTGAAAATAGTATAGATGCAGAAAGTACAGTTATAAGAATTGAGTTAATTGATTCTGGTGTAAAAGAAATCAAAGTAATTGATAATGGCAAAGGAATGGATAGGGAAGATGCTTCTTTAGCTTTTTCACGTCATGCTACTTCTAAACTTAAAGATTTAGATGATTTATTTAATATTTCTTCTCTTGGTTTTAGAGGTGAAGCACTTCCTTCAATTGCGGCTGTTTCAAATATGAGTTTAAAAACATCTGATCAAAAAGAGGGTACACTTGTTACAATAGAAGGTGGTAAAAATAAAAAAGTAGTTGCTTCTGATTTGCAAGAAGGAACAACTATTACAGTTAGAGATTTATTTTATAATACACCTGTACGTTTAAAATATTTAAAAAATTTATATGTTGAACTTGCTAATATAACGGAATATGTTAATAAGATGGCTTTAGCATACCCATACATTAAGTTTACTCTCGTAAATAATGATAAAGTATTACTTGATACAACTGGTGATGGTGATTTGTTAAAAGTAATCTATAATATATATGGAATAGAAGTTGCTAAAAAAATGATACCGATAGATGCTGAGAATGATGATTATCATATAAATGGTTTTATTTCTTATCCAGAACTTAATAAAAGTAATAGAAATTATATGACAACTTTAATTAATGGTAGAGTTATCAAAAATAATGATTTAAATAGAACTATAGTTGATTGCTATCACACATATATGCATAAAGATAGGTATCCTATTGTTATTATAAATATAGATGTAGATCCAATTTTAGTTGATATTAATATTCATCCTACTAAGATGGATGTTAAGTTTTCTAAGTTTGATACGTTAAAAGACTTAATAGAAAAAACAATTACAAAGAGATTAGAAAAGATAAATTTAATACCTGATGCAGCTGTTAGAAATATTAATAATTTTAGTGAAGTTAGACATCAGATAATAGATAAAAAAGAAGATAGTATTGATAATTCTGATGCTAAGTATGAAGAGTTAGTATTAGATTTTGATATGGCTGATGAAAGTGTTTCTTATGAGAGTGATGATGTAGATTCAAATACTAGTGAAGAAGTTAGTCAAGATAATTGTAGAATAAAAAAGATGATTGCTCGAGGAGTTGTTTTCTTAACTTATATAGTTGCAGAAAATGAAGATGGAATGTATTTAATTGATCAACATGCAGCTGCAGAACGTATAAATTATGAAAAAATAATGGCAAAATTAAAAGAAAAACCGATTCTTATTGATTTATTGGTACCATTTAAGATAGAACTTAGTAAAGATGAGTTTTTAATTGCTAAAGATCATATTGATATATTAACTGACTATGGTTTTGATGTTGAAGATTTTGGCTTTAATTCTTTTATTGTCAGAAAATATCCAAATTGGATTTCACAAGATAGAGCACATGATTGTATAAAGAAGATATTTGATATTATTTGTGAAAAAAAAGAATTTGATTTTGATAAGTTTGTTTGGAGAATGGCTGCAACAACGGCATGTCGTATGTCTGTTATGGCTAATGAGTATATTTCTTTGGAAGAACAGCAATGGATTCTTGATAATGTTAGAAAATGTGAAAATCCTTTTACTTGTCCTCATGGTAGACCAACGATTATTACCTATACTAAGTATGACTTAGAAAAATTATTTAAACGTTCACTTGATTAGAGAGGTATTTTTATGAAAGATGTTATTGTAATAGTAGGTCCAACTGGTGTTGGAAAAACTAAACTTAGTATTGAGCTGGCAAAAGAATTTGATGGTGAGATAATTAATGCAGATTCTGTAAGTATTTATAAAGATTTAGATATAGGTAGTGCTAAACCTACAAAATACGAACAGATGGAAGTCCCTCACCATCTAATTGATATCCGTGAAGTTACGGAAGAATATAGTATATTTGATTATCAAAAAGATGCTAGAAGAAAAATTGATGAAATACAAAAAAGAGGCAAAACAGTAATTATGGTAGGGGGAACTGGTCTTTATATAAAATCAGCTTTATATGATTATAACTTTACTGAAAATACAACTTATAATGAGTATAGTAATTTCACAAATGAAGAGATATTAGAAAAAATTCATAGTATAAATAGTGATTTAGATATCCATGTTAATAATAGAAAAAGATTAGTTAGAATGTTAAATAAACTAGAAAACAATGAAATAATTACTAGCAATAAAGATAAGTTGTTATATAATGTAAAAATAATTGGTTTAACTACAGATAGAGAAATTCTTTATCAGAGAATAAATAAGCGAGTAGATAATATGATAGCAGATGGTCTTTTAGATGAAGTCGCAGCTTTAAAAGATAAATATGATACTTCTAGAATTTTAAATAATGCTATTGGGTATAAGGAATTTAAAAATTATAATGGATATTATTTAGAAGAAGTAGTTGATGAAATAAAGAAGAATTCTAGACATTATGCGAAAAGACAATATACTTTCTTTAATCATCAAATGAATGTTACTTGGTTTGATGTTGATTTTAATAATTTTACTAATACTATAAGTGAAGTTGAAAAATTTATAAAAAAATAAAGTTTAATGTTTATTTTTTTTGCTTTGTATGATAGAATCAAAGAAGATAGGTGAGGTATAATGATAAGAAAAAAGGGTAAACTAAATAAGAAAACAATTTATATTTTATCTATTATTATTGTTTTGTTCATAGTTTATTTTTTATTTGAATATCAACGAGGTAAGGTAGAACGATATAATGAAAAATATAAAGTTTCTGAGGAGTTACTTTCTAATAAGAAATATGGTGGACTTTCAATAAAAAAAATTAAACTTAACGAACTTGGTGGTAGTTATTCTTTTACGGCTAAAGTTAAGAATAATTCTGGTGTGAAGCATGAAATTGAACCTGTAAAGTTAATTTTTTTGGATAAGACTGGTAACAAAGTATGTGAAGTTAATTCTAATCTACCTAGACTTGATGTTGATGAGGAATTTGATATGTATGCAATGATAGGTGAAGAATGTAGAAGGGCTTATACTTTTGTGATAGAAAGAGTAGAAGGAGAGAATAGTTATGAATAATAAGGATTTAAATAAGAAAGAAAAGAAAAATAATGATAATAAGCAAATTATGGTTTTACTTGTTGTGATTTTATTAGTTGTTGCGGCAATATTTTTGGCACTTAAATTTATGGGAAACACTTCTAAGAAGGTTGATTCGGCTAATATAGAAACAATTATGAAAAATGGTGAAACTAAGATAGTTTTTGTAATGAGTAGTGATAAATCTAATGAAAAGAAATCTAATAAAATAAAAGATTATTTGGATAGTAAAAATATAAATTATGTAACGTATGATGTTTCAAAGTACTCTAAGAAAGATTATCAAAAGATGTTACAAGATTTATCAATTAATCCTAGTGACTTTGGGTATCCTGCTGTTATTTACATAAAAGATGGTAAGTTATATTCTAATGTAATTAATTTAGATGATACTAAAGTTGTTGACACTTTTATAAAGGATTATGATTTAACAAAAGTAAAGTAGTAATGTCAAAAAAAGTCAATTTATTTGAAAGTTGACTTTTTTTTATGTATAATAAATTATGGGAAGTAATGGAGGTATGAGACATGGCGTTAAAATATGATGATTCATCGATAAAAATATTAGAAGGACTTGATGCGGTTAGAAAGCGTCCAGGTATGTATATTGGATCAACTGATAAGAGAGGACTTCACCATTTAGTTTGGGAAATTGTAGATAACTCAGTAGATGAAGCTATTAATGGATTTGGTGATTATATTAAAATTACAATCCATAGTGATAAGAGTATTAGTGTAGAAGATCATGGTCGTGGTGTGCCAACGGGAAAACACGCTTCTGGTAAATCAACTCCAGAGGTTATTTTTACTGTGCTTCATGCTGGTGGTAAGTTTGAAACAGATGGATATAAAGTATCTGGTGGTCTTCATGGTGTTGGTAGTAGTGTAGTTAATGCTTTATCAAAATGGATGGAAGTTACAATAAAAAGAGATAAGGAAGAACATTATATAAGATTTGAAAACGGTGGTCATGTAGCAGTTCCTCTAAAAAAGATAGGTACTACAAATAAAACAGGAACAACAGTAAGATTTTTACCTGATGATGAGATTTTTACAACAACGAATTTTTCATTTACAACTATATGTGAAAGAATGCAAGAATCTGCTTTTTTATTAAAAGGAATTACAATAGAAGTTGTTGATGAAGAAGATGGTAGAGATGCTAAATATTGTTACGAAAGAGGAATTGAAGAGTTTGTAGAAGATTTAAATCATGGAAAAAGTACTCTTCATAAAGTTTTAGCAATCACAGGTTTAAAAGATAATATTGAAGTAGATATAGCTATGCAGTATACAGATACTTATCATGAGAACATTGTTAGTTTTGTAAATAATGTAAAAACGGTTGATGGTGGAAGTCATGAAGTTGGATTTAAAACAGCACTTACTAGAGTTTTTAATGATTATGCTAAGTCAAATGGATTTATTAAAGGTAAAGAAAAATCATTAGAAGGTAGTGATGTGAGAGAAGGTCTTACAGCTGTTATTAGTCTAAAAATTCCAGAATCTTTACTACAATTTGAAGGTCAAACAAAAGGAAAGTTAGGTACTCCTCAAGCTAGAGTTGTAGTTGATTCTATTGTTACAGATCAAATGAAAATGTTCTTAGAGGAAAATAAGACAATTGCAACAGATATTATTAATAAATCATTAAAAAGTAAGATTGCAAGAGAGGCAGCTAGAAAAGCTCGTGAAGAAGCTAGAAAGGGAAATAAGAAAAATTCTAAGGAAAGAAGTTTGTCCGGAAAACTTGCTCCTGCTCAAAGCAAAGATAAAACAAAAAAAGAATTATTCCTAGTCGAGGGTGATTCAGCTGGTGGTTCTGCTAAACAAGGTCGTGATCGTAAATATCAAGCAATACTTCCGTTACGTGGTAAAGTACTTAATACAGAGAAAACTAAAGAAGAAGATATTTTAAAAAATGAAGAAATTAATACAATGATATATACTATTGGTGCTGGATATGGTCAAAACTTTTCAATTGATGACTGTGAATATGCTAAAGTAATTATCATGAGCGATGCTGATGAAGATGGTGGACATATTCAATGTTTATTATTAACTTTCTTTTATCGTTATATGAAACCACTAATAGAAGATGGAAGACTATTTGTAGCCCTTCCACCGCTATTTAAAATTCAAAGTGGTAAAAATATTGATTATGCTTATACAATAGAAGAGATGAAAGAAAAGTCTAAGGGGAAGAAATGTGAAATTCAAAGATACAAAGGACTTGGTGAAATGAATGCAGATCAACTTTGTGAAACTACTATGCAACCTGGTTCGAGAACATTAATAAGAGTTAATATAGAAGATGCTCAACTTGCTGAAAAGCGTGTATCTGTCTTAATGGGCGATGATGTTCCTCCTCGTAAAGAATGGATTGATGAAAATGTTGAGTTTACCTTAGAAGATGAGTACCAAATATAAAATAAATATTAATTATGTTAGGGGGATTTCTATATGACAGATGATAATTTAAATGAATTAAAAAGAAATTATAGTGATTTAGTTAACAAAAAGCAGGAGTTATTGGAATTAAGAGAAACTCTTAAAAAATATGAAAGAAAAAAAGCAGTGAAAAAATATCTTGAATTAAAGGAAGAATTTCTAAGTTTGAATCGTTCTATTGCTGATACACCTGATGATGTCTTGTTTGAAATAGCAATGGGAAAATCTAAAATAACGGGTGATTCAGATAATATTTATGTTTTTTTAGGATCTTACAAAAAATCAAATGAAAGAGATATAGTCCATTCATCACGTGATATAAGGATATTTGATGGTGAAACTGATAATATTGATTATAAAATTTATAGAAATTTGGAAGGAGATCATTTGGATAAGGTAATTGTTCCATCAGACGAATGTGAAGAGTTTGAAGAAGAAAATATAATTATTTATCCACGGACAATTTTGACTGGTGGATATTATTATCAAATAAGGAGTAGATATTATAAAGATGCCATTAAAAATGGTATAGATAAGGCTAGAGAAAAGTTGCTTAGTCGTGAAAAGACAAATTATAATAATAAAAAATAATTTTAAATAAAGAGTTCAATGATAAAAATATATGAAGATGCTTATTTTGATAATTTAAAAACATCTGAAGGTTTAGAAAAATGTAATAGATATGAAGAAATATAAGCTGATATAGAAGAAAGAATGTTGTGTGAGGAACAAAAAGGTGTACAAGTCGTAAATAATAAAACAAAATATTAATAGAAGTTAGGTGATTTATATGGCAAGAAAGAAAACAGAAACGCAGGAAGTTATAGAAAAAATATTTGATTATACATTAGAAGACATAATGGGTGAAAGATTTGGAAGTTATTCTAAATATATTATCCAAGATCGTGCTATTCCTGATGCTAGAGATGGGTTAAAGCCTGTTCAAAGAAGAATTTTATATTCTATGCATAAAGAAAGAAATACTTATGATAAAGGATATCGTAAGAGTGCAAAAACTGTTGGAGATGTTATAGGTAATTACCATCCACATGGTGATACATCTATATATGATGCTATGGTTAGAATGAGTCAGTCTTGGAAAACTAGACTTCCTTATATTGATATGCATGGTAATAATGGTTCAATTGATGGTGATAGTCCTGCGGCTTATCGTTATACTGAAGCTAGACTTTCTAAAATAAGTAATGAAATGCTTCGTGATATTGATAAAGATACAGTAGAATTTGCTCCTAACTTTGATGATACTACAGAAGAACCAACTGTTTTACCGGCTAGATTTCCAGCTTTACTTGTTTATGGTGCTCAAGGTATTTCAGCTGGTTATGCTACAAATATTCCTCCTCATAACTTGAGTGAAGTTGTTGATGCTACAATTCACAGAATTGATAATCCAAATTGTAGTCTAGATACTTTAATGAAATATGTTAAAGGACCTGATTTTCCTACTGGTGGAATTGTAGAAGGTCTTGATGGTATTAAAAGTGCTTATGAAACTGGACGTGGAAGAATAATAATTAGAAGTAGATATCATTTTGAAGAAGAAAAGGGTAAAACTTCTTTAATTATTACGGAAATACCATTTGAATCTAACAAAATGCAAATGGTTAAGAAAATGGATGATATCCGTATTGATAAAAAAATTGATGGTATTAGTGAAGTTAGAGATGAGTCTGCAGCTGATGTCCGTATAGTAGTAGATCTAAAAAAAGGTGCTAATAAAGACTTAATTGTTAACTATTTCTTGAAGAATACTGATATGCAAATAAGTTATAACTTTAATATGGTTTCAATTGTTAATAAAAGACCGAAACTTCTTGGATTATGTGGTGCACTTGATGCTTTTATTGCTCATCAAAGAGAAGTTATTGTAAGACGTACTAGATTTGATTTAGATCATGCTGAAGCTCGTCTTCATATAGTTGAAGGTTTAATTAAATGTATTTCCATTTTAGATGAAGTAATTAAAGTAATACGTGCTAGTAAAAATAAATCTGATGCTAAGCAGAATTTAGTAAAAGAATTTGATTTTAGTGAAGCTCAGGCTGAGGCTATTGTTACATTACAATTATATCGTTTGACTAATACAGATGTAGTAGAATTAGAAGAAGAAATGGCTAAGTTAAAGAAAATAATTGAAGGTTTAAACTCTATTTTGGGTGATGAAGATGTGTTAAAATCAGTAATGAAAAAGGAATTACGTGATGTTAAGAAAAATTACGGATTAGAGAGAATGACAGATATTAAAGAAGATATAACTGAGATTAAGATTGATACTAGTGTTATGATACCAAAAGAAGATGTTATTGTTATGATGACTAAAGATGGATATATTAAGCGTACAAGTTCAAGAAGTTATCAAGCAAGTAATAAAGATGATGTAACCTTAAAAGAAAATGATTACATTATTGGCCTTTATGAGATGTCGACTTTGGATACATTACTTGTATTTACTTCTCTTGGTAATTATTTATATATTCCTGTTCATACTATCTTTGATATAAAATGGAAAGATATAGGTAAACATGTATCTAATTTAGTACCAATTGAAGAAGATGAAAAAATAGTTTCTACTATTCCGATTTACTCATTTGAAGATAATAAAAATATTATAGTTGTTTCTAAAAATGGTATGATAAAAAGAACTAAAGTATCTGACTTTAAATTAACTAGATATTCTAAGCCAACTAGTTGTATGAAATTAAAGAATGATGATTTATTATTAGATGCATTTATAGAAAAAGAAAATACAGTTTTCCTAACAACAAATACTGGGTATGGACTTTCTTTCGCAACTAGTGAGATACCTATTGTTGGTGTTAAGGCTAGTGGTGTTAAAGCGATGGCTTTGAAAGATGATTATTTAGTTTCTGCAAATAATTTTGATTATAATAAAGCTGAATATATATCTATAATTACTGATAGAGGTAGTGGTAAAAGAGTTAGGTTGACTGAGTTCCCAATCTCAAGTCGTACAAGGCGAGGATTGTTACTTCTTCGTGAAGTTAAAACTAATCCATATCAAGTACTTAAAACATTTATTGTTGATAATAAAAGTCATATTGGTATTAAAAATGGAGAAATAAATATTGTAAAGGAAACCGAACTACCTATTTCTGATCGTTATTCAACTGGTAAGGAATTAACAAAACATGGATTAGTTGATGCCTTTGTTATTGCAGATTTAGAGACTAAAGAAAACTTTGATGAAGGTAGTGAAATAGAAGAGGTTAGTACTTCTAAAAAAGAACAAGTTGATTTAAAAGAAATAGATGATAGGTTAATGACTATAGATGATTTCTTAAATTAAAAATAAGTAATAAGTAATTTACTTATTTTTTTTTGCATATATATAACTAGGTGGTTAATATGTCCTTAGATTTATTTAAACAGTTTGCCAGAAGTCACCCAGAACTTGCGACTAATGTAATGAATAATAAAACAAGTTGGCAAAAATTATATGAACTTTTTGAAATGTATGGTGAAAATAGTAGTGTATGGGATAAATATTTTGTAAGAAAAGCTACTACTGGTGAAGTTACGTCATCTTTTTCTGACTTATTTAATATGATTAAGAATGTTGATTTAGAATCAGTTCAAAAAGGAGTTAATAATCTTCAAAAAACAATAGGTTTATTACAAGATATTGGGATAGGTACAACTGTAAAAGAGCCTAAGTATGAACCTAGGCCAATGTATAAATATTTTGATGATTAATGAATATTAAAACACAATTACAAGTTAGGAGTAATCCTAATATTTATAGATATTTAAGAGAATATTCCTATTGGTATAAATATCTAAATCGAAATGGTGAGAGTATAAAAGAGTTAGAGAGGGAAATGAAGGATAGATATAGACTTCGTACAGAGGATAAATTAGAATCAATTAATAATAGTATTAGTTTAATTCATAGTTTTATGGATGTTTTGAAATAGAAAATATTTTCTATTTTTTTTATGTACAAAATTCTTTTTACTTCTTGTTATGAATGCTATAATAAGTATGGGTGAATATTGATGGATGAATTGTATCAAATGATAGATAATTTAAAGAATAGTCTTGATAATGAATCTTGTATAAATGATTTAGTTATTTCTATTTCTAAGATTAAAGATAATGAAGAGTTAGTAGATAAAATAAGAAAATATAATACTAATTATTCTGAAGAATTAAAGAAAGAAATATTTAGTTATGAAGAAATAGTTTCATATAAGCATTTGGAAACGGAAGTTAATTTTTTGATTTTAGAAATAAGAAAAGAATTGAAGAAAATAGTTGGGAAAGGTGGTTGTGCACATTGCGAGTAATAAGTGGTAAATTAAAGGGGCGTAAGATAGAAGGGTTTGATTTAGATGGAACTAGACCAACGATGGAGAGAGTTAAAGAATCTTTGTTTGCGATGATACAAGATAAGCTAGATGGTGCTGTTGTCTTAGATTTGTTTGCTGGGAGTGGTAATTTAGGAATTGAAGCTATAAGCCAGGGAGCAAAGAAAGCAATTTTAGTTGATTATAACATTAAGGCTATTAAAGTTATAGAGAAAAATGTAAATAATTTAAATGTAGAGTCCTTTACTTCTATAGTCCATTCTGATTATATTAAGGCAATAGAGAGACACAAAGATACAAAATTTGATATCATATTCTTGGATCCTCCATATAAAACTGATTTTATAGAAAAAAGTATAAAAAAGATTACAGAATATAATATGTTAAATAATTCTGGTATTATTGTATGTGAGTCTTCTATGATTGATAAAATAGTTTATCCAAGTATTTATTCCGTTATTAAAGATAAGAAGTATGGTGATAAATACGTGGTAATTTTGAAAAAAAATGTGATAATATTGGTTTATAATAAGGGATGTGATATAGTGAGAAAGTTAAATAATAAAGGTTTTGCTATTTCAACTGTTTTGTATGGATTATTAATTGTACTTATTTTAATTACGACGTTAATTATTACTACTATGTCTTCATCAAGAAAAAGTAGCAGACAGTTTACTGATAATATAACTAGAAATCTAGAGAAAGTTCCAAAATCTTCACTTACTAATAAAATAATTTGTTTAAATGAAGCAAATTCATTTGTGATAACTGAATTTGATAATAAGAGTTTAAGCAAAGAACAAATGTGCAATAATATTATATCTAATTTAAAAGAGAGATTTTTTTCAATATGTAATGATAATAAGGGCTCTAATTGTAATCAATTTTTGAACCAAAATGGAAATGGAGATTGGGTAAATGCATTGTATTCTGAATGCAATGGTAATTCTTCTAATAAAAGTAAGGTTTTTGATATAGTAAAAAGGGGCTGCTGTTTTTATAGAGCTCAAAGTCATGATAATAATGAATTTAATTCTTGTAACGAAGGGATGTAGGTAAGATGTCTATTAAATGTAATGCAATATTAGAAAGTTTGAAAGATGATGATAAATTACTTGTAATACCTAATTTTTTGAAATTACAATTTTTAAGAGAAAATAAAGAATTAAGACAAATAAAATATATGACATTAGAAGAATATAAAAGTCATTATTTTTTTTCGTGGAATGATAAAACACTAGATTATTTAATGTCTAGGTATGGTTATCATTTAGATTTTTGTAAAATAATTCTTAATAATTTGTATTTTATTGATAGTGATAGGGAATATTCTAGTGAAAAATTAAATTTATTAAAGAAAATAAAAATAGATTTAGATAGTAAGAAACTATTACAATATGATAGTATGTTTAAATCTTTTATTAAGAATAAAAAAATACTTGTTTATGGCTATGAAACATTAGAGAAGTATGAAGAAGAAATGTTTGATAATGCTACTATAATAAAGTTAGATGTTTTAAACACTACTCCAAATGTAATTGCATGTAAGAGTTTAGAAGATGAAATTATCTATATTTGTGAAGAAATACTAAAGTTATATAAAAATGAAGTACCTCTTTCTAGAATATATTTGGGAAATGTTCAAAAAGATTATTTATATTTGATTTATAAGATGTTTTCTTATTATAAAATACCAATTAATATTAATATGCAGGAATCTATATATGGTACTAATATTGTAAAAGAATATTTAAAGTCAGGTAAATTTCCTGGATTTGTTAATTCTGTTGTTCAGAAGTTAGTTGGAGTTTGTTCTTCTTTGGTTGGACTTGAGGATAGTAAAAATTATAAGAGTTTATTAATTGACAAACTTAAAAATACTAAGCTAAGTAGTCCAAAATATATAGATGCAGTACAAACACTAGATAAATTAGAAATTATTCCTGAGGATTGTTACTTATTTGTATTAGGCTTTAATCAAGATGTACTTCCTAAAACATATAAAGATGAAGATTATATATCAGATAGATTAAAAAATGAAGTTTTACTTTATACAACAAAAGAGAAAAATATAAGAGAAAGAGAATGGACTATAAAACTTATTTCTAATATTAAAAATTGTACTTTACTTTATCATGAGAGAACTAATTTTCAAGAGTTTTTACCATCTAGTTTAATTTCTGATTTAGGATATAAAGTTATAAATTATTCTAGTGATATTACTAATAGTGATATTTATAACAAACTAAAACTTGGAGCATGTTTAGACACATATTATAAATATAAAGAAAAGTCTGAATCTTTAATACCTTTAGTTAGTCATTATGATATACCGTACAACACATATGATAATAAATTTACTTATTTTAATAAAGAAAAGTTATATAATTTTATAGATCATAAACTAAGAGTTAGTTATACTTCACTTAATAGTTATAACTTGTGCCCATTTCAATACTATATTAACTATATATTAAGGATTGATCCTTTTTCTAAGAACTTTTCTACTGAGATTGGTAATTTATTTCACTATATTTTTTCTATTATGGATAGCGAACACTTTAACTTTGAAAGAGAATGGGATAATTATATAGAAAAATTAGAATTAAGTATATCTGAGAGGTTCTTTTTAGATAAATTGAAAACTAATTTGGAAAATGATATTGAGCTTATTAAAGATCAAGATCTTTTAACTAGATATAAGAATAAATTATATGAAAAGGAAGTTGATATTTTCCTTGATAAAGCTATTAAAACAGTATTTACTGGTAAGATTGATAAAGTAATGTACCAAAATATAAATGGTTTTACAGAACTTAGTATTATTGATTATAAAACTGGTAGTTTGCATGGTGATTTTTCTTTAATGAAATATGGACTAAATATGCAATTGCCAATTTATTTATATTTGATAGAACAATCTGGTTTATTTGAAAATCCATTATATAGTGGTGTTTATTTACAGAAAGTATTATATCCTAGATATAAATTTGATGCATCTAAGGATTTGAAAAGGCAAATGATTGATGATTTGAAATTAGTTGGTTATTCTACTGATAATATGGAAAGACTTTCAAATTTTGATAAAACATATGAAAATAGTGAACTAATTAAAGGAATGAAGCTTAATAAAGATGGTTCTTTCTATTATAGAAGTAAGATTCTTTCTGATCAAACTTTTACTAATTTGATAGATTATACAAAAAAGACTATTTCTGATACTACTGATAAAATATTAGATGCTGACTTTAAAATTGAACCTAAGGTTATTGATCAAAAAAACTTATCTTGTGTTTATTGTAAATATCAAGATTTATGTTTTAAGACAAATAAAGATTTAAAGTACTTAGAAAAAGTAAATGACTTAGACTTTCTAGGAGGTGATAGTAATGGCAACTAGATGGACACCAGAACAGTTACAAGCAATAGAAGAAGATGGTACTAATATTATTGTATCAGCGGGGGCAGGTAGTGGTAAAACAGCTGTTCTTACAGAAAGGGTGCTTTCTAAAATTAAAAATGGTATTCATATAAATGAATTACTTATTATGACTTTTACTAATGCAGCAGCTAAAGAAATGAAAGATAGAATTAGGAAAAAGTTGAAGAAAGAAGGATTAACTGAAGAAGTTAACTTGATTGATTCTGCATATATTACTACGTTTGATAGTTTTTCATTATCTATTGTTAAGAAATATCATTATATATTAAATATAGGTAAAAATATAATGATATCAGATAATGTTGTGCTTAATATGGAAAAAACTAGAATCATGGACGATGTCTTTAATTCATTCTATGAAAATGATACAATTGGGTTTAAAAATTTTGTTTTTAATTTTTCATATAAAGATGATACTGATTTAAAAAGAATGTTACTTAAATTATCTGATAAGTTAGATATGAAGTATGATAAGAATACTTATTTAGATAATTATATTGATGAGTATTATACTGATTTAAGAATAGATAAAGATATAGCTATGTTTTTTAATAGAATAAGAGACTATATTAAAGATATAGAAATTATTTTAAATGAAACTGGTCATTATGTAGATGGTAGTTATATAGAAAAATGTTATGAGAAATTAAATAAATTACTTCATAGTGAAAGTTATGATGATGTAGTAGCTTCTCTTGATTTTACTTTTCCTCGTTTACCTAAAGATTCTAGTGAAGAGGCTAAAGCATTAAAAAGTAAAATTAGTGCAATTATTAAAGAAATTAAAAAAATGTGTATATATGAAGATAATAATGAAATAAAAAAAGAGTTATTATCTACTAAGAGTGATGTTTCTGTAATTATAGAAATTTTAAAAGAATTTGATAGACGTTTTACAAATTCTAAATTAGAAAAGGGTATGTTTTCTTTTTCTGATATTAGTAGAATGGCAATTGAGATTGTTTCTAAAAATATAGATATAAGAAATGAATTAAAAGATTCATTTAAAGAGATTATGGTTGATGAGTATCAAGATACAAATGATATTCAAGAATATTTTATTTCATTAATTTCTGATCATAATGTTTATATGGTTGGTGATGTTAAGCAATCAATTTACAGGTTTAGAAATGCTAATCCATATATATTTAAGAATAAATATGATAAATATAGTATGAAAGACGATGGTATTAAAATTGATCTTGTTAAGAACTTTAGATCTAGAGATGAAGTTTTAAGTAACATTAATCTTATTTTTGACTTTTTAATGAATGATGATTATGGTGGTGCCAATTATAAAGAAAGTCATAGAATGGTTTTTGGAAATAAGACTTATTCTGAAGAGGGAATGACTGAACAAAATTATAATTTAGATATTTATACATATGAAGAAGAACAAGGCTTTTCTAAAGCAGAACAAGAAATATTTGCAATAGGACATGATATCTTAGATAAAATTAATAATCATTACTTAATATTTGATAAAGATGAGTTAATAATTAGAGAAGCTAAGTTTTCTGATTTTGTTATCTTATTAGATCGTTCTAGTGATTTCGATTTATATAAAAGTATATTTGAATATTTATCTATTCCTCTTAATGTATATAAAGATGAAGAAATAAAAAATGATTACGATATTTTAATTATTAGAAATTTATTAAAATTGGTTAAAGCAATTGATACAGAAGAATATAATGAAGAATTTAAGTATGCGTTCTTATCTGTTGGAAGAAGTTTCTTATTTAGACTTAGTGATGACGAATTGTTTGACTTTTTCTTAAATAATTCATTTAAAGAATCTATTATATATCAAAAAGTAAGTGAAGCTTATGACTATTACTATGAATTATCTTTTAAGATGTTTTTTATAAAATTACTTGAAATATTTGATTATGAAGAAAAAATATTAACAGTTGGAAATGTAGAAATGTTAAGAGTTAGGGAAGAGTATTTTTATCATTTATTAGAGAATTTAGAGGCTGAAGGAAAAACAATGGAAGACTTTATTGAATATTTGGATACAGTTTTTGAAAGTGATGATAAAGTTACTTTTTCAGCAAATAATAGTTCTAGTGATTCTGTACAGATAATGACTATTCATAAATCTAAGGGGCTTGAATTTCCAATTTGTTACTTTGCAGGATTTTATAAGAATTTCAGTTTTAGAGAGTTAAATGAATCTATTTTATATCATAATGATTATGGAATTATTACTCCTTACTTTAATGAATATAGTAAAGATACTATTTACAAATATTTAATGAGTAAGCAAGTAAGAAGTGAAGAAATATCAGAAAAAATAAGATTATTTTATGTAGCAGTTACAAGAGCAAAAGAAAAGATGATAATATTAATGCCTAATGTAGAAGAAGAGATTAATAAGAACTTAATAGTTGATTATGATCGAAAAAATATTAAATCTTTCTATGATATGATGAAGTTAGTTTATGAAGATGTAGAGCCATTTGTTAAGAATATTAAAATCTCTTGTACTAAGGATTATTTAATTAATAAGAGTACGCTTGATTATCATGATTTGATAGATACTGATACCTTAGTAATTGATGATGTAGAAATAGATAAAACTTTAGTTAAAGAAGAAAGATTTTCTAAGAATGGATTATCTATTGTTAGTGTAGAAGATAAAGAAAAAATGGAATTTGGTACAAAGATACATGAAATATTAGAGTTTATTGATTTTAAGAATCCAAACTATGATAATATGGATCCATTTATAAAGTATAAAATAACTAATTTTATAAATAGTGATATTATAAAAAATAATTTAGATAGTAAGTTCTATAAAGAATATGAGTTCTGTTATTTAGAAAATGATGTATTTAAACATGGTATTATTGATTTAATGATAGAAAATGATAATGAAGTGATTATTATTGATTATAAGTTAAAAAATACAGATGATGAGGCTTATTTAAAACAACTTGCTGGATATAAAAAATATATTTCTAGTTGTACTTTAAAGAAAGTTAGTACTTATTTATATTCTATTATTGATAGTAAATTTACTTTATTAAAATAAAAAAGATACTTGGTAGGTATCTTTTTTAGTAGAAATTTAATGGATTAATACTATGACCACCATAGTATGGATATCCGTCCCATATCGAATAGTGAAGATGTACTCCAGTAGCAAGACCGCTTCTTCCCATGATTCCAATTACTTGTCCTTTTGAAACTTTATCTCCTTCTTTTACAATTTTTTGAGATAAGTGACAATATAGTGAGTAATAACCGTTATCTTGTTTTATAACATAATAGTTACCACCATCCCATTTATAGGCGCTAGTAACAACTGTACCAGAAGATGCTGCATATATATTATAATCTCCATTTGTTGGTACGATATCAATAGCAGGATGAGAAGATGAATAATAAGTACTTAAATAGTATTCGCTAGCAGCAGGCCAGCCCCAACTTAGATCTTTATGATAAGCTAATTCACTAGAAACTTTGTCCATACTAGAAGAGTTATTATAATAAGTATCAACTTCAGCAAGATTTAGATTTAGGGAGTTAGCATTACTAGGAGCTAAAATATAGTTTATAATTGCTTCTTCATATTGGAGTAATAATCCCATTACTATTAAGACAATTCCAAATGTTACAGTAGTTTTTATAAGTTGTTTTTTTAAAATTTGAATTTTTCTTTTCATAAATTTCTCCTCAAGCTCTTTGTGTTGCATATTATAACTCAAAACGTATATTTTGTAAAGGAATACTTTTCTTTCTATCTACTTTATGTTATACTTTTTAGGTAGAAAGAAGGAATTATATGAAGACATTTATATTTGGACATAAGAAACCTGATACGGATTCAGTTATGTCAGCTATTGGATTATCTTATTTGGAAAATGAATGTGGTAATCATACAGAACCTAGAGTATTAGGTGCATTAAATAAAGAAACAAAATATGCTTTGGATCATTTTGGATTAGATGAACCTAATTATTTAAATGATGTAAAATTACAATTAAAAGATGTTTCTTATCATAAAGGATTCTTTGCAAATGAAAAAGATTCTATATATAAAGGTTATCAAATGATGATAGAGGAAGGATTAACTGGACTTCCTATTGTAAAGAATAAAAATGATTTTACAGGACTAATTACAATTAAAGATTTATCACGTAATATGTTACATGAAGAAGGAAATGTATTAGATACTAATTATGATAACATTTTAAATGTATTAGATGGAGAAGAAGTATTAAGATATGATGATGAAGTTAAAGGTAATATTTTAGCAGCTGCATATCGTAGTACTACATTTATTGAAAATATTAATTTATCTAGTGATGATATTTTAGTAGTAGGAGATCGTCATAGTATTATTGAATATGCTGTAAAAAGTAAAGTTAAACTTTTAATTATTACTGGTAATGGACAAGTAAAAAGTGAACATTTAGATATGGCAGAAGAAAACAAAGTTAATATTATTCGTACTAGCTTAGATACTTATCATGTATCAAGAATTCTTTCACTAGCTAACTACATTAGAACAATGATAAGAAGTTATAATCCAGCTAAGTTCTTAGATACTGATTACGTAGATGATTTTATTGATATTAATAATAAATTAAAACATACAAATTACCCAATTGTTGATAAAAATAATCATTGTTTAGGATTATTACGTTTAACTGATTTATCTGAGAAAAATCCTAAGAAAGTAATGCTTGTTGATCATAATGAAAAGAAACAAAGTGCTGATGGTATTGATGAAGCTGTAATTGTTTCAATGATTGATCATCATAACTTAGGAAGCATTACAACAAATATGCCTGTTGATTTTAGAAATATGGCAGTTGGTTCAACTTGTACTATTTTATATATTTTGTATAAAGAAAGAGGGGTTGAAATACCAAAAAATATTGCGGGAGCACTACTTTCAGGAGTTTTATCTGATACATTGATTTTAAAAAGTCCTACAACTACAGAAGTTGATCGTGAAGCTGTTGAGGAATTATCAAAAATAGCGGATGTAAATTATAAGACATATGGTATGGATATGCTTAAAGCTGGTACTAGCTTAGAGGGTATGAGTAAAGAAGATGTTTTATATAATGACTTTAAACTTTATACGGTTGGAGAAAAAACTTTTGCTATCGGACAATTCTTTACAATGAATTTTGATGAAATAAAATCAGAGATGGACGAATATATTAAAGTATTAGATGATGTAGCAACAGCTAATGATTATGATTTCTTAGCATTGTATGTTACTGATATTATAAAGAATGGTTCTTACATTTTATATAATACTAAAGCACAAGATAAGGTAGAAGTTTTATATAGTAATGAAGTTTCTGAAGGATATTTCATTGATGGTTGTGTTTCACGTAAGAAAAATGTAGTTCCAATCGTTATGGAAATGTACGAAAGTTAGGAGAAGTTATGAAAAAGAATATATTATTAGTTATTAAGGGGTTCATTATGGGTATTGCTAATATTATTCCAGGAGTTAGTGGTGGTACACTAGCTCTAATATTAGGAATATATGAGGACTTTATAGGAGCAATTAGTCATTTCTTTAGTAATTTAAAGAAAAATATTTGTTTTTTAATTCCTATTGCTATTGGTATGTTACTTGCGATAGCATCGTTAAGTAGAGTAATTGATTATTCTTATAAACATTTTCCAATTCCTACTAGTTTATTTTTTGTAGGACTTGTACTTGGCGGTATACCTATGTTAGTTGGAAAAGTACGTGGTAAAAAGGAAGTTAAACAAGCTTCTAGTTATGTAATTTTTGCTCTTACATTCTTATTAGTAATGGTAATGGCTTGTTCTGATTTTATATTTGGTGAAGGTCTTAAAGTAAGTTTTGCTAATATGGGATTAGTTCAATATTTATTATTATTTATTGTTGGAGTAGTAGCTGCTGCTACTATGGTAATACCAGGTGTTAGTGGTTCACTAGTTTTAATGTTACTTGGTTATTATTATCCTGTACTTACAGTTATAAAAGAATGTACAAAATTACAAAACTTAGGTAGTAATATAATTATATTAGGTGTATTCGGAGTAGGTGTATTACTTGGAATAGTACTTATTTCTAAATTAATAGAATTCTTATTTCAAAAATATGAAACAAAAACTTATTTTGGTGTTTTAGGATTTATAGTAGCATCTGTTCTTGCTATACCTATATCAACATTATTAAGTATAAAAGTTACATTTAGTGTAATACAGATACTAATTGGAATAGTATTCCTAGTTATTGGTTCTATTATTAGTTATAAATTAGGAGGCGAATAAGATGGTAAAATTAATTGAATATTTGCTTCTTGGAATATTACAAGGTATTACAGAACCTATTCCAGTATCTAGTAGTGGGCATTTATTAATATTACAAACTATAATTGAAAAATTCCATCAAGGTTTGGATATTAATTTTGAAGTTTTAGCGACTATTACAAATTTTGGTAGTTTGATTGCTATTATCATTATATTTTGGAAAGATATTGTTAGTTTGGTTGAATCATTCTTTAAATATATTTTCAAAAAAGATAGAAGTAAGAAAGTTTCTAACGATTTTAGTTATTGTTTAAAAATAATTATTGCAACTATTCCAGCAGGAGTTATGGGACTTGTTGTGACTAAGTTAGGACTTTTAGCTAAATTAGAAGAGAATGTAAAATTTATTGGTTTAATGTTACTTTTGACAGCTCTTTTCTTATTTTTAATTAGAAACTTTAAAGGAAAAAAGGATAGAGACAAAATTACATTTATGGATTCAGTGGTAGTGGGTTTATGTCAAATGATTAGTATAATTCCTGGCATTAGTCGTTCTGGAGCAACTATTGTAGGTGGTATGTTTAGGAATATAAAAAGAGAAAGTGCATTTAATTTCTCATTTATATTGTATATTCCAATTTCTATTGCTACATCTATTTTAGGGGTTAAAGATTTATTTGATATGACTATTTCAACTGGTGATATGATTCTATATATTATCGCAGCACTTATGGCTTTAATATTTACATATATCTTTACTAAATGGTTTAGTAAAATTGTTAAAGAAGGAAAGTTAATTTATTTTTCTATCTATTGTGTAATTTTAGGATTTATAGTTATTTTATTCTTATAATAAAGATATTAATTACAGTACTTATTTTTAGTGCTGTTTTTTTGTTTGATAATATTCTAAATTATATTTTTAAGTTAAACAATTATAACTATAAAAATATGTCTTTTGTATAATGATAGTTTACATAAATATTGATGAACTAGGCAAATCGTGATATAGTGAAAATAGAGATAAATATTTCAAAAATATTAGATATTATGCGGAATATTAGTGGTAAAAGAAGTAGCTATTTAGTAAATAAAAAATTAATAATACATATAGAGGTTATTATGAAATACGTAAGTGGAGAACAATTTTTAAATAAATTATATAGTGATATGTATCTAGAAGATATAGTGTCTTGTAAAACTTTTAATGGAGATACACCTGAAGATAAGATTGAAAAGTATATAACCAGAATTGAAAATGTTCATAATATTGCTAAGTTATCTAAACATAAAATGGAGTTACTTAAGACATTCTATTATAATAAATATATAATTAAAGAACTTCCGGAAAATTATATTAGATTACAACGAAGAATAGCTTCAAAGAATGGCATTGATCATATAGATTTAGATGCACTGTTACTATATGTTCAAAATGAACAAAAATCATCTCTTGATAAATGGATTGATTATTTATCTAGTAATCCACTAGGTTATCCTACATGGTTTCAGGTTTATGTTTTTAGAGGTGTTGTTAGATTAAATAGTTTTGATAAGAAACAACAATCATTTGGCAAAAGAACTAGTACAACAATTTCACCATATATAGAATTAAATGAAGGAGTTTTGGAACAAGTTTATAATACATTATCAAGTATAATAGGTGTTGATAGAAAATTAACGGAAGAAGAAGTAAAAGCATTAAATAACGGGGAAAGTTTTAAAAAATTATATACACATTATTTACTTAATAGTATTGATTTTGAAAAATACGAAGATATTGATGGATGCTGGATAAAATATGAACAGGGTAGTAATTATAGAAAAATGCTTGATTCTATAAAAAATAAGCAAACTGGATGGTGTATTGATTCTGATGTTACATGCAAGAAAGAACTAGATGATGGTGATTTTTACATCTATTATACAAAAGATAAAAATCATGAATTTACTATTCCACGTATAGCTATTAGGATGAAAGGTAAAAAAATAATAATTGAAGTAAGAGGAATTGCTCCTAAGCAAGGCTTAGAAAAAAATATGAGTGGTATTGCCTATGAAAAAGCTTCATATCTTATTAATAGTAATAGTTATAATAAAAGAATAAATGATATGAACAAATTGTCTAGAATTGCTTATAAAACTAACTTAAACCAAGGATTGACAATAGATGAATTAAGATTTTTATATGAGATAGGCTCTAAAATTGAAGATTTTAATTTAGAACGTGATCCGAGAATTGAAAAGATAAAAAAACAGCGTAATATAAAGAAAGATCTAGCCTTAATTTTTAAATGTAAACCTTGTAATATAGCTGATAAAATTTCAGATTTTTATGGCGATAATGAGATAATTGCTTTTACTGGAAATTTAAAAGTAGATTCAACATCAGTTCCCAAAGAATTGAAGTACTTGAAATATATAGCTGGTTGGACTGATTTTTCAAACTTATGTGATACTGATGGTTTAGAGAATCTTGCATATATAGGTGGAAGTGCTATGTTTTCTCAAACAATTAGTGCTAGGGGTTTAAAGAATCTTAGATATATTGGTGGTAATTGTTCTTTTTCTCTATTAAGAAATGCGAATGGTTTAGAAAATTTGCAAAGAATATATGGTAGTGCTGATTTTTCGAATCTAATAGATGCTAGGGGATTAAAGAGTCTTGAAATAATTAAGAATAATGCATATTTTTCTGAATTAGAAGATACAAAAGGTTTAAATAAACTAAGGTATATAGGAAGAATAGCTAAGTTTCCAAAAGTTACAGATGCATCAGGTTTAGTATCACTTTCCTATATAGGTGGTAGAACAGATTTTTCTTTTTTAAAGAATTCTTATGGTTTAGAAAAACTAAGATATATTGGTGAAGATGCCTATTTTCTTTTTTTAGAAGATGCAAGTTCGCTATATAGTTTGGAAACTATATCTGGTCGGGCCAATTTTCCGGCCCTAAAAAACTCTGCAGGTTTAAATAATCTTCAAAATATAGGTGGGGATGCTTCTTATTCTAGTTTGGAAGAAACTAACTGTTTAACTAAGCTTATCTATATAGGTGGAAGTGCTTGTTTTTCTGAAGTTAAAAGTGCCAATGGTCTTATAAATTTGCAATATATAGGAGTAGATGCTTTATTTCATAATTTAAACGATGCCTCAGACTTACACAATTTAAATTATATTGGTAATATTGGATGTTTTGATAATTTGAGTGATTTACATGGGTTAGAAAACTTAATTAATTTAGGTATGAAACTTAGAATTCACAATAATGATATAGATAAATTGCAACCACAAATAAAAGAGAAGGTTTTAATACTTTGACAACCATAGTTAAAAATGCTATATTTAGCTATAGTTAGGAGAATTAATATGTTATATAATATATGTCATTTGTTTATATTTTTTCTAATATATTCTTTTATTGGATATTTAGTAGAAGTTTGTTTTTGTTCTTTTCATCAAAAAAAATTAGTTTTAAATAGAGGATTTTTAATTGGTCCTTATTTACCTATATATGGTAGTAGTGTAGTTCTTATGTATTATTCATTACAAAAATATGCTGATGATCCAGTTGCTTTATTTGCAATGTCAATGATTATTTGTTCTGTTATGGAATATTTAACTAGTCTTATATTGGAGAAAATATTTAAAGTACGTTGGTGGGATTATTCTCATATGAAATTTAATGTAGATGGGCGAATTTGTCTTTCTAATTCAATAATGTTTGGACTTGGTAGTTTAGGATTGTTTTATCTTATAAATCCATTTGTAATGGGATTTGTTGATAGTATTCCAAAAACTTTATTTATTATAATTTCTATTATATTATTTATAGTCTTTATTACTGATTTAGTTTTATCTATAATTGTTTTAGTTCAATTAAAAGTATCATCTAGAAGTTTTGTTTCAAAAGATGTATCAGAAGAGATTATTGAGCTTCGTAATGAATTATTAAAGAAGAATTCTTTCTTATCAGCTCGTTTACTTAATGCATTTAATGCAATGTCAGGTAAGAACATGGATAGATATTTAGAAATGAAAAAGGATATTAATGATTTCAGAAAGAAGTTAAAAGAATCAAGGAAAGAAGCAAAAAAGAGAAAATAATTTTCAATTTTCTCTTTTTGTTTGTAATCTTCCATTTACTAAGTGATAAATAACATCACATTTTTCTTTAACATCTTTAGAATGTGAAATAATAATGACACATTTATTATCTTTGTGTGCTATATCTAATAATAAATCAATTATTTCATCTTCCATTTCTGGATCTAAGTTTCCTGTTGGTTCATCAGCTAGAATTATATCCGAATCATATGATAGAGCACGAGCTATTGCAACTCTTTGTTGCTCACCACCAGATAATTGTAAGACACGTCTATTCATTAATTCTTCACTCAATCCAACTTTTTTTAATAGAGTTTGGGCTTTTTTCTTTCTGTCCTTTACTTTTAAATTACTTATATCCATAGATAATATAACATTTTCTATTGCGGTTAATTGTGGTAATAAGTTGTATGCCTGAAAAATGATTCCTATTTCATTACATCTGTATTTATCTAAATTCATTTTATTTAATGGATTTCCTTTATAATAAATATTTCCGTAGGTAGTAGTTTCTAATCCAGCAAGTAGGGAAAGAAGAGTGTTTTTTCCGGCACCACTTCTACCAAAAATTCCATATAATACTCCAGGGGTAAAGTCCATATTTATGTCTTTTAGAACAAATTTCTTTTTATCATAAGTAAATGATAAATTGTCCATTGTTAATATATTTTCCATTATCTTCTCCTTTATAGTCTATTTTGTAATATTTTATTTGGATTATATTTATTGATTATAATTGATACTGTTGCTGTGCTAACTAGAGTTAATAAAATACTTACACCAAATAGTTCTAATATTGTTAGAAAATCAATTTTTACTTTTAAGCTATCTACATAAGTTGTTGTTTTATCTTGTTTCATATTTTTTTTTTTTTACCTTTAAAATCATCTTTTTGAATTTGTTCAGATGGCCTTTCCATGTTACTTCCTCCAAAATTTTTCTCTAAATTATCTGTTTTTTCTTGATATGAAGATATCTCACTAGAAAGAATTTTATCTGTAACTGGTTGGCTTAGTATTATACCAATTGTTGTACCAACTATTAATGAAAATAAGGCTATAATAAATGTTTCACACATTAATTGTAAAGTTACTTTTAATTTTGACATTCCAATAGCTCTTAAAACACCGATTTCGTATTTTCTATCTCTTATATTTAAAACATTAATGATAGTTAGGATTATTGTTCCTAGAGTTAATACTACTATCAAGAAATTTAGAGAAAATGTTTTAATATTATTTATTGGCTTTAATGTTTCTGAAATTTCATTTTCATTCGTACCAACGTTATAGTACTTTGAAAGTCCTTTATTTTTTACTTCTTTCTCAAACTTTTTTAAATCACTGTTTTTATTTAAGTAAAATTTAGCTTGAAGTCCATTGGAATCTATTAATTTATCATTGTCGTTATCTTGTTTTTCTAAAATATTTTCTATGCTTGATAGGTTTGCGTATATTTGATTAGCTTCATTTAAAGCATTTATTTGCATAAAATTATTATCACTTTGTTCATTTGTGCTAGAATAAATACCTATTACTTTATAAGTAAATGTTTCTTCTTCATTATCAGATAGGGTAAATATCACTTCATCACCAACTTTTAAGTTATTAGTACTGGCTAGAGAGGAAGAAATAACTATTTCATTTTCATTACTTGATCCTGTTACCATTTTTCCAGAAGTGATTTTTTTATTTCCATCTGTAAAGTCTGATAAGTAGGCAAAATTTGAATATGCTGTTATTCTAAAGTCTCCCATATTGAGTTTCTTTTTCTCTTCGTTTTGATCAGAAGGTTTATCTTCTTCATCGTTTAAAGGCTTTTTATTATCTTCAACTGGATTAATACTGTCAGATGACAAGTTAGCTTCTAGTGTGTAGTAATAGTCCTTTATTAAGCTACTATTTGCATAATTTTTAATATCGTCTACAGATATAGATGAAAATGATGATTTTTCTTCATCACTAGCTGATCTTAATTTTTGCATATCTAGATTAAGACTAACCTCTAAAGAGTTTGTTTTCTTATACGTTGTAACTAAATTAGTTCCAGCTTTGTAAATTGAGAGAGTTATACAAGAACAAATTGTAATTACTGTAATAATAATACAAATTAATATGTTTTTACTTTTGTTTCTAGTGGTGTTTTTAACTGCATTTTTTAAAATGTACATAATATTTTTCTCCTTTCTTTGTACATAAAAATCATATGATAAGATTGTGAAAGAAGAGTGATAAGAGTGTGTTAATTTTGTGAAAAAATTAATGTAAAGTAATTGTTATTTAATTGATTTATTTTAAGGATAATGCTAGACTTAAACTGTAGAGTATGGAAATATAGGAGGAAGATATGAAATATAAAAATGATATTAATAAAAATATATTTAGAGGATACGATATAAGGGGGATTTACCCAACTGAAATAGACGAAGATACTGCTTATACTATAGGTCTTGGTTTTGGTAGTTATATTAGGAGTATAGGAAAAGAAAAATGTGTAGTGGGACATGATAACAGATTATCAAGTGATTCTTTATATAGTGCTTTAATACAAGGAATAAAAGAGACAGGAATAAATATTATTTCATTAGGTTTATGTACTACACCAATGTATTATTATGCCTGTATTAAACTAAAAGTATATAGTGGTGTTATGGTTACTGCTAGTCATAATCCTAAAGATGATAATGGATTTAAGTTTGCCTTTGATGAGTCTGGTAATTGTAAAGGTCAAGAAATTCAAGATTTTCTAGCTTATATTTTAAAGGGAGACTTTTCTAAAGGTGAAGGTAGTGTAGAAGAATATGATATAGAACCTGATTATATTGAACTATTTAGAAATAATTTTACATTTGGAAAAAGAAGAGTAAAAGTTGTTTTAGATCCTGGAAATGGTACGACAAGTATAATTATGAAAAAGTTATATGAGATGTTTCCAATTGATATTATTACAATCAATGATGTTAGTGATGGTCATTTTCCAAATCATCACCCAGATCCATGTGTTGAAGCTAATTTAGAGCAATTAAAGAAAAAAGTAATAGAGACTAATGCTGATATTGGACTTTCTTTTGATGGAGATGGGGATAGAATGGGAATGGTTTCTAATACTGCTAAATTTATTCCAACAGATTATTATATGATAATGGTTATTAGAGATATTATTAATAAAGTTTCTAAGAAAGAGTTCTTATATGATGTTAAATGTTCTAAATCTCTATCAGATGAAATTGAAAAATTAGGTGGAGTAGGAATTTGTTATAGAACTGGTAACTCTTATACTAAAGCAGCTGTTAGAGATAAGGATTTACCATTCGGAGGAGAATTATCCGGACATGTATATTATAGAGATAGATGGCCTGGTTTTGATTCTGGACTTTATGCAGGGCTTCGAATGTTAGAAATACTATCTAATACTGATAAAACGGTAGATGAGTTATTAGATGGAATTAATAGATACTATTCAACTGAAGAGTTAAAGTTCCCATCTAGTGATGATGTTAAGTTTGGTGTTGTATCTAAGGTTATGGAATATGCTAAAGAAAAGGATTATAAATACTTGGATATAGATGGTGTAAAAGTTTTATTTGACGATTCATGGGCGCTTGTTAGAGCTTCAAATACAGGACCTAATTTAACAGCAAGATTTGAAGCAAGTACTAAGGAAAGATTAGAAAGTATTCAAAAAGAATTTACTGATTTAATAAATGAACTTAATAAATAATTATTCAAAGAAAAGATTGCTTTTATCTTTTCTTTTTTGTGATATAATAAACAGCCAAGGGTGATGGTATGCTAAATGATGATATAAAACTTGCACAAAAGATAGTACTTGGTACGCATAATAATATTAATAATAAAAACTCTTATGGAGATACTTCCTTTGTATATAAATTTTCTAATGAAGAAATATCGTCTTATCAAAAATATTTAGAAAACAGGAATGATATTCTTACTATAACGGCATCAGGTGATCAAATCTTAAACAGTATTTTAGCAGGTTCTATTAATATTAAATCTTGTGATATAAGTAGATTTCCTAAATATTTCTTTGAACTTAAAAGAGCCGCTATACTTAATTTAACAAAAGATGAATTTATTAACTTCTTTATTAATGAAAGTGATTATGATCAAATATTAAATGATGATATTTATGATGGATTTAGAACTAATTTAGATAGTGATAGTAAATATTTTTGGGATAGTTTGTTTCAATTTTTTGATGGAGGAGAAATTTACGGTTCTACTTTATTTTCAAGAGAGGTTGTAACTAGTGATTCTGTTCAATCTAGAAATATGTATTTACAAGGATCTAATTATGAAACATTGAAAAAATTGATAGGTAAAGCTAATGTATTACATGAAGTTGGAGATATGAGAAAAATACTTTCTACTGATAGAGATGGTTATAATTTAGTTAATTTATCTAGTATAATATATTATGGATTTAGTGGTGCATCTGAGTATAAAAAATTACTTGAAGATATTAATCTGAATGATAATGGTATTGCTTTAACTTATTTATATAAACTTAGGGATAATATTAAAAACAATTTTACTGGTGATTCGTATACGTTTGATATGTTTAAGTCTGGTGAAGGGGTTATGGTTTATAAAAAGCAAAAATAATTTTATATGTAAACAAATATCAAGTACTCTAGAAACTTGATATTTTTTGTGATATATTTTTTATATAATAGGAGAGAGATTATGACTATTTTAGAAGATGAATTACATAAAGAAAAACTTATATTAAAGAAAGTATCAAATCTAGTAGAAAATACAATTGATGATTTAAAAAAAGAGGTTAGAGTAAGTGAAGATGCTTTAACAGAATTTAAAAAAGTTGTTTGGGCTGATTCATCAAGTTTTGATGAAGGAGATATTGCTCAAGCTAAAAATATTACGGATATTGAAGCTAATAAAACACTTGAGAAAGAAAAGCATTTAAAAAGATTGCTTAGAATAAAAAACAAACCTTATTTTGCATCAATTGTATTTAGGGATAGTGATGGGGAAATATTTAATATTTATATTTCTCTTACTTATTTAAAAGATTCACATTTAAATAATATTTTATATGATTGGAGAAGTCCTATTTGTAGTTTATTTTATGATTATGAGACAGGTCCTTGTTCTTATATGGCTCCTGCTGGTGAAATAAAGGGAGAATTACTTAGAAAGAGACAATATAAAATAGAAAACAATGAATTATTGCATGTTTTTGATAATTCTTTAAATATAGATGATGATGTATTGCAAGATGTTTTGGCAGAAGAATCTAGTGAAAGAATGAAAAATGTTGTTAATACAATTCAAGAAGAACAAAATAAAGTTATTAGAGATTTAGAGACAGATAATTTAATTGTTCAAGGGATTGCTGGGAGTGGTAAGACTACAGTTGCCCTACATAGAATAGCATTTCTACTTTATAGAATCAATAATTTATCTAGTAATAACATTTTAATTTTTTCTCCTAATAATATCTTTACTGAATATATTTCTAATGTTTTGCCAGAACTTGGTGAAGATAATACGTTACAAACAACATTTAATGACTACTTAACTTATTTTATTACTGAGTATGATGATATAGAAACATTTACTAAGTTTTTAGCAAGATCTTATTCTAAAAATGATAAAGATATTAAACTTATTTCTTATAAACAAAGTGATATTATTATTGATGACTTTAATGATTATTTGAATGATTATATTGCTAATGCTAAATTTATTGATGATATAGAAGAGACTAAAACTCATTTTACTACTTTAGAAGAGTTAAATGAATTACTTCATTATAAGTATGATAAATTACCTTTATTTGAAAGAATTGATGAGATTTCTACACGTTTATCAGAACAATTTTATAAGGGTACAAAAAAGAAGAAGGCTACATTTTTGAAACTAATTAAAGAGTCTATTAATTTTAAGAAAGATTATTTAGATATATATACTAATTTTTATAAAAGTAAATATTGTCGTATTTCTTTGACTGATTTAGAGATAAAAGAATTTGTAAAGAAAAAAGTTATTAATTATGAAGATAGTTTGTTATTTTCTTATATGAAAGGAGTTTTGGAAGGTTTTCCATATGAAGGAGATATCTTGCATGTAGTTATAGATGAAGCACAAGATTATAATAAATTACAATATATAATTATCTCTAAAATATTTAGAAAGGCCAAGTTTACTATTTTAGGTGATGTTAATCAAAATATTAATCCGTTCTATAAGTATGAAAAACTTAGTGATTTAGAAAAATATTTTAATGGTGAAGATAGGTATTTGGAATTAAATAAAACATATAGATCATCACCAGAAATTATTGATTATACAAATAAAATATTAGGCCTTAATCATGTTAATGCGATTAGGGATAAGAGTAATATTCCAGTAACTTCAAGAAGAAATGTTGATAATTTAGAAGAATTACTTATTGAGGATATATCAGAACTTACTTCTAAATACCATAGAGTAGCAATTATTACTAAAGATTTTATAGAAGCGAAAAAAGTATATAAATATGTTAAAGATAAATTTCCAATTTCAATTGTTGATGAAGATACAATTAAATTTCATAAAAACTTAGTTGTTATACCAGCTTTCTTAGCTAAGGGATTAGAATTTGATGCAGTTATAGCTTACAATAATCGTGAGAATTCTTATAGAAAAGATGAAAGAAATTTATTATATGTTGCTTGCACAAGAGCACAGCATAAATTGGTTATATATAATTAGAGACCAGTATAAGTTTACAAAATTATCTTTTTTGCTAATTATTAGCACTCAACTATTGACATTGCTAATAAAAAGTGGTAGAATTAAAAATGTAAGGAGGATAGCCTTACAGGTATTGAATTATATCTATGTGCTACCTATTATGGCAACACATGTTTTGAAAGGAAGTAGATTTATATGATGTTGATACCTAGAGATAATTTTGATTTATTTGATGATATTTTTACAGATCCATTTTTTAAACGTAATGATAATAAACTAATGAGAACAGATATTAAAGAACATGATGATAATTATGTAATTAGTGTTGATTTACCAGGATATGATAAAGAAAATATTAAAGTTGATATTACTGATGGTTATCTAACTGTTAGCGCTAAAACTGATAGTGAAAATAATGAAGACGAAAAAGGTAAGTATGTAAGACGTGAAAGATATTTTGGTGAATGCTCTCGTAGTTTCTATGTTGGAGATGATATTAGTGTTGAAGACGTAGACGCTAGCTTTAAAAATGGTACATTAATAATGGAAATTCCTAAAATGGATTCTAAAAAGGAACTTCCTGAGAAAAAATACATTGAAATAAAAGACTAACGTAGTTAAATAGAATTTAAGACTTTCTTAAGTTCTATTTTTTTGGTATAATTATCTAGAAGTTTGGAGGACGTTATGAAACAGGAAAACATTAGAAACTTTTGTATTATTGCGCATATAGATCATGGAAAAAGTACGCTTGCCGATCGTATTTTAGAAAAGACAAATGCTATATCTAAACGTGAATTAAAAGAACAAATGCTTGATGATATGGATATTGAACGTGAACGTGGAATTACTATAAAACTTAATGCAGTGCAAATTAAATATCAATATAATAATGATGATTATTACTTGCATTTGATTGATACGCCAGGTCATGTTGATTTTTCCTATGAAGTTAGTAGAAGTTTAGCTGCTTGTGAAGGGGCTTTATTAGTAGTAGATGCTGCACAAGGGATTGAAGCTCAAACACTTGCAAATCTTTACTTAGCGCTTGATAATAACTTAACAGTTATTCCTGTTATTAATAAAATTGATCTACCTAGTGCTGATGTTCCAAAAGTATTAGAAGAATTAGAAAATGTAGGTTTTTCTAAAGATGAAGTTATTTTAACGAGTGCTAAAACAGGTGTTGGGATTGATGATTTGTTAAAGGCAATTATAGAGAAAATTCCTGCTCCAACTGGTGATGTGAATGCTCCTTTGAAAGCACTTATTTTTGATAGTGTTTTTGATCCGTATCGAGGGGTTATTACAAGTATTCGTATTGTTGATGGTTCAATTAAAGTTGGTGATAAATTTTTAATGATGGAAACTAATGCTTCATATGATGTTATTGGACTTAGTATAGATACTCCAAAAGAGAAGGAGGTAAAAGAACTAAAAGCAGGAGAAGTTGGTTATTTATATGCTTCTATTAAAAGTATTGAGAATGTAAAAGTAGGGGATACTATTACTTTAGATAATAATAGAGCAGAAGAAAAGTTACCTGGTTATAAAGAAATGAAGCCAATGGTATATTGCGGACTTTATCCAATAGAGGCTAATAAATTTGAGGATTTACGAGAAGCTTTAGAAAAGTTAAAACTTAATGATGCAGCTTTAAGTTTTGAACCTGAAACATCAAAAGCTTTAGGATTTGGTTTTAGATGTGGTTTTTTAGGCCTTTTACATATGGAAATTATAGAAGAGAGAATTGAAAGGGAATTTAATATAGATTTAATTGCTACTTCTCCTTCTGTTATATATGAAGTGTTGCTTACTGATCGTACTAAAATGATAATTGATTCTCCAACAAAGATGCCTGATAGAAGTCTTATTAGTAAAACTTATGAACCATATGTTAAAGCAAGTATTTTTTCGCCAAAAGAATATATTGGTTCAATTATGGAGTTGTGTCAAAATAAACGTGGTACATTTATCAATATGGATTATCTTGATAGTGCTCGTGTTACTATTTATTATAAGATACCATTATCTGAAATAGTTTATGACTTTTTTGATAAGTTAAAATCTTATACTAAAGGTTATGCTTCTTTTGATTATGAATTTATTGGTTATGAAGAAAGTAATTTAGTTAAAATGGATATATTGCTTAATGGTGAGGTGGTAGATGCTTTAAGTGTTATTGTTCATAAAGATTTTGCATATCAAAGGGGAAAAGTGGTTGTTGAAAAGTTAAAAGAAATTATTCCAAGACAAATGTTTGAAGTCCCAGTTCAAGCAGCAATTGGTACTCATGTTATTGCGAGAGTAAATATAAAAGCAATGAGAAAAAATGTTTTAGCTAAGTGTTATGGTGGAGATGTTACACGTAAGAAAAAATTACTAGAAAAACAGAAAGCTGGTAAGAAGAGAATGAAACAAATTGGTAGTGTTGAAGTACCACAAGAGGCATTCTTATCAATATTATCAACTGATGAAAATTAGGAGGATTTATGGAAGATTATATTACTAAAAACTGTATTATTGAAGAATATTTAAATAATTGGTTTACGTATGATGAATTAGCTGAATATTTATGTATAGATAAAAAAGAAGTTATAGATGTTTTGGATCATTATTGTACGCTCGATGATAAGTTAAATAAAAAGGTTACAAAGCACAGAAGAAACATTCAAAAGTATTATGATACAATTGATGATAATGTACCAATGGCTACTCTAGATAACAGATTAGAACTAGCTAATTATATTATAGAAAATAGATGTTCTGTTAGAGAAGCTGCTAGAGAATTTGAACTTGGTAAAACTACGGTTCATGATTATATTCAAAAGAAGTTGCCTGATATTTCTATAAAGCATTATAAAGCTGTTTTTGATGTATTAATGGAAAATAAATCTGTTTCTACAGATAATAAAATGGTAATTGAACAAGTACTTAAATCATATGACTATTTAGCGCTTGGAAATACTATAGATGAGATTAAAGACCTTCAAGGCTTAAGTTGGAATGTTGTACAGAGAAATTTGACTACCAGACTTCCAAAGATAGACAAAGAAAAATCTAAAAAAGCTAAAGAAATATTAACTACTAATCAATTGTTGAAGTTGAGGGAAAATGAATTTAAACCAAGTTGTAAGTAGCTGCTATATACATATTCCCTTTTGTAATAGAATTTGTTCATATTGTGATTTCTGTAAATTGTTTTATAATGAGGAATTAGTTGATAAATACTTAGAGTCATTAGAAAAAGAAATAAAAGATATATATAAGGGAGAAGTATTAAATACAATTTATATAGGAGGCGGTACTCCTAGTTCTCTTAGTTTTAATCAATTGGAAAAATTACTAGAAATAATTAAGTATTTTAATATTTCTTCTTCATGTGAATTTAGTATTGAATGTAATTTTGATTCAATAAATAAAGATAAACTATTGTTATTAAAAAAGTATGGTGTTAATAGATTGAGTTTTGGATTAGAGTCTATAGATAAGAATAATTTACATAGATTAGGTAGAAATGAAGATAAAGAGAAGACTAAATCTGTAATAGATTTGTGTCATTTCTTAGGAATTGATAACATTAATATTGATTTGATGTATGCTATAGAAGGGGAAGATATTAAGACTTTAGACAAGGATTTAGATTTTATTTTATCATTGGATATTACTCATATTTCTACTTATTCATTAATTATTGAAGAACATACAAAGTTGTATATAGATAAAGCTCAATATATTTCAGAGGATTTAGATTATGAGATGTATAAATACATTTGTGAAAAATTAAAGAAGTATGGTTATGAACATTATGAAATTAGTAACTTTGCAAAAGATGGGTATTATTCAAAACATAATTTATGTTATTGGCATAATGAGGAGTACTATGGATTTGGATTAGGTGCATCTTCTTATTTAAAAGATATAAGATCTACTAATACTCGAAGTATTACAAAGTATTTACAAGGGAAAAAGATTAGTAACTATGAAAAATTATCTAAAAGTGATAAAATGAGTTATGAGATGATTTTAGGATTGAGATTACTAGAAGGAGTATCTAAAAAGAAGTTTGAAGATAAATATGGTATCTCATTAGATAATGTTTATAATATTGATAATTTAATAGAAAATGGAGATATTATTTCTTCTTCTGATTATATTAAAATACCTGAAGATAAGCTTTATGTTAGTAATGAAATCTTAATTAATTTTATAGAGGAGTAGAATATGAATAAAAAAGAAGTTTTTAAAATAGAATTAGAATATATAAAAAATTATAAAGTTAGAAAATCTTTAGAAACTATGATTGATGAGTTACCTGATTATTTTTTTAGGATAGCAGCAGCATCAACTGGTAAGTATCACCCTGAATATGCTCAAGGTGAGGGAGGATTAGTTAGACATACTAAGGCTGCGGTTCGAATTGGTTATGAACTTTTGTCTGATCCTGCGATTGGTGATAAATATACTAACGATGAAAAAGATTTGATGTTAATGGGATTACTTTTACATGATGGATTAAAACTTGGAAAGGAAGAATCTAAATATACTAAATTTGAACATCCAATTTTAATGGCGAATTATATAGAAGAATGCAAAAAAAAATTAGATTTAACTGATGAAGAAAGAATATTTGTTGAAGATGTTATAAAGACTCACATGGGTCCTTGGACAACTGATTATCAAGGCAATGAGGTATTAGAAAAGCCTAAGACAAAATATCAAAATTTTGTTCATATGTGTGACTATTTAGCTAGTAGAAAATGTTTACTTGTACCTTTTAATGATAATAATGAAATAAGTGCGTAAAAAAATGTAAACTTATGCAATTTATGAATGATTAAATTGTTTATGTTTACATTTTTTGTTATTCTTATAGTATGGAGAGTGATTTTATGAGAAAGTCTAGTAGTAAGAAGAAAAAGAATGGCATAAATGTTAGAGAAACAGTTATTTCTATTTTAATTGTTTTAGTTTTGTTGGTTGTTGTTGCGGGTGTTAGTTATGCGGTTTGGAGTAGATCTTTTACTGGAGTTAAGGAAAATAGTCTACAAACTGGTTATGTATCATTTACATATAAAGAAAGTGATACAAATGTTATATCTATTGAAAATGCAATCCCAGTAGCCGATGAAGTTGGAAAGAAACAAAAAGATAGTAATAGTATGTTTGATTTTAATGTTTCTACTAAGTACAAAGGTGTAGGTAATATCAACTATGAAGTTTATTCAACACTTATGAAATCAACTTTAGATTCTAAATATGTAAAAGTATATTTAACTGATCAAAATGATAATCCGCTTGATGGTTATTCTAAAGATGTTCCAGTTTATGATGCACTTTCTGAGTCAATAGTTGAAGATGGAAAAACTTTATATAAAGGCAGTTTAAAATCAGGTGATGTTAAAAACTTAAGACTTAGAATTTGGTTAAGTTCAGAATATAGTGATGGTAGTGAAGCTAGAACATTTGCTTTTAAAGTTAATGTTAAAGGAGAAGCATAAAGTAGTAATGTACTACTTTTTCTTGTATTAAGGAGATGATGAAGTCATGAAGGGGAAAATAATTGTAATAGAAGGTACTGATTGTTCAGGAAAAGAGACCCAATCTAAATTATTAGAAAATAAATTAATTGAGATTGGACTAAAATGTATACGATTTGAATTTCCTAATTATGATAGTCCAACTGGAAAGATAGTAGGAGGTGCATATTTAGGAAAAGAGGAAATATCAAAATCCCTTTTTGCCGAGGGTGCTCCTAATGTTGATCCTTATATAGCTTGCTTATATTACGCAGCTGATAGAAAATATAATATAGGTAAAATTAATAAGTATTTAGATGATGGTTATTGTGTTATTATTGATCGCTATACAACTTCAAATATGGCTCATCAAGGTGGAAAGATACATGATAAAGAAAAAAGATTTTTTATGTATCAATGGATTGATAAACTAGAATACTGGTTATTACAATTACCTAAACCTGATATTACAATATTTTTACATATGCCATACGAATATACTAAAGAGTTAAGAAAAAATAGAATAAATATTGATGAACATGAAAAATCTGAAGATCATTTAAGAAATGCTGAAGAAGCTTATATTGAATTATCTGAGTTATATAATTGGTCTAAAGTGGAATGCGTTAATGAAGATCAAATTAAAACTATTGAAGAAATAAATGATGAAATACTTAATATATTAAAAGAAAAAGGAATCAATTGATTCCTTTTATGTGTTATTTATGATTTGTGGTTGAGGTACTGTTGGTGTTGGTGGTTGTTGCGTTATTTGTTGAGGCTGAGGATTGGTCTGATTTATGATTTGAGGTTGATTATTTTTATTAGATTGTTGCATCATACTTAAAGCGGATTTTACGCTGGAAGTGATAACAGGTGTTGAGGCTGTTTCTTTAGCAATTGGACTTGATGACATAATTGCTGGTTGTTCATTTTGGACTTGATTAGTATAATTAGGTGTTGGTGTTTGCTGATTTGGATTTAAGCTTTGTTTTGGAACTGTAGGTACTTGTATTATTGTTTCTTCTTTAGCAGGAGGAGGTACTGTTTGCGTTGTTTCTTGTACAGTATCTTTTTGCGTATTTTCCGTATTATTGTTATCATTTTTTTGCTCTATCGAATAAATTTCATTACTATCTGAATCTATATCAATTATTCTATATATTTCTTCAAAAGTAGTTTGTTCATTTAAAACTTTATGTAGTCCATCTTGAAGTAGAGTTGTGACATTAGATGTATAAACAAGTCTTCTTAAATCATCTTTTTCTAGATTTTCATCATTTAGGGCATCACGCATTTCATCGTCAATTTCAAGTACTTCTTGGACTGCTATACGTCCTTTATACCCTTTATGGCATTCGCTACAACCTTTTTTGTTGGCATCATATAATGAATCAACATCAAGATTTAAAACCTTTTTAAATATTTTCTTTTCATATGGTGTTGTTTCCCTTTTTACTTTGCATTTTGGACATAACGTTTTTGCAAGTCTTTGAGAGATAATACCTGTCATAGCACTTGATAATAGGTATCTTTCAACGTCCATATCTAGTAAACGTTCTATGGTTGATAATGAATTGTTTGTATGGATAGTTGATAAAACTAAATGTCCAGTTATTGAAGCACGTACTGCAATTTTGGCGGTTTCAGAATCACGAATTTCTCCAATTAATATAATATTTGGATCTTGTCTTAGGATTGATCTTAATACGGTAGCAAAGTCTAGTCCAATTTCACTGTTTACTTGTACTTGATTCATTCCTTCTATATTCATTTCTATTGGGTCTTCTACTGTAATAATATTTGTTTCTGTTTTGTTTAACTCTTGCAAAATAGAGTAAGTAGTAGTACTTTTACCAGTACCTGTTGCTCCTGTTACTAAAATTATTCCATTTGGAACTTGAATCATTCTCTTAATTCTTTTTAAATTCTCTTCTGAAAAACCTAAATGATCTATACCTTGCAAACTTCTAGTATAATCAAGAATACGGATAACGATTTTTTCTCCTTCATTGGTTGGTAGACATGATACACGCATATCTAGATCTAAATTTCCAAATTTTCCTTTAATTGCTCCGTCTTGTGGAAGTCTTGATTCTGTGATATTCATGTTAGCAAGTAATTTAAGTCTAGTTGTTAAGTTTCGTTCATATTCTTCTGGTATTAAAGTATAGTCTTGTAAGTCACCATCAACTCTAATCCTAACCATAAGTCCATTTTCTCTAGGATCGAAATGGATATCACTGGCACCACTTTTTGCTGAATACATAATGATATAATCGGCAATTTGGGTAATAGGTGTCTTTTTATAATCAAATGTAACCATAAATTTTCAACCCCTTTTTGTCTACTTTCCTATGGTATTTTATCTTACTTTATTATATAATATATTTATCATAATAGCAAGGAGTGGACTTTAAAAAGATGAAAAAAATGGGTAATAAGGGATTTGCTTTAGTAGAAACTTTAATTGTAGCTACTTTTGTTATGGGAATTTTAACTTTAATTTTCACTAACTATTTGCCGATGATGGGTAAGTATGAAAAAAGGGAAAGATATGATGATATAGATAGTGTGTATAATACTTATCTTATAAAAAATATGTTGGAATATAGCTCTAATGGTAAATTATCATTAAGTGATAGTAATTTATATAAAGGTATTAATTGTAGTATTTATAACAATACAGACTATCTTGATTATTGTCAAAACTTATTTTCTAGTACAGGTGTTTATTCAATTATTTTAACTCATTATAATATTAAATCACTTAAAAATAATATGCCTTCTGGTATAAATGATAGCTTAAAAGATTACATATTATCTTTAGCTAATTATAATACAAATAAAAGTAATCCTCAGAATTATAAGTATAGGATTATAGTTCAATATAAACATGTAGTTAACAGTGAAAATACTGCAGATGATGCTTTAGAAGATAATGATCATGTTTATTTTAGTTATTCTACGATTGGAGTAAGTTTATGATGAAGATGAAAAAACTAAATAATAAAGGAATGACTTTAATAGAAATAATTGTTTGTTTTGTTATTGTTGTTGTGATAGTACTTTCTATGCTTAAAGTTGTAAATAATTATAAGGATAAACAAGATATCGAGTCGTATAAAAGTGCTATTTTTACATATAAGAATACTCTTACTAAAACAGTTTGGGACGATATTATTAAACATCAAGGAATAGTAAAATATGAAGATATTACTTCCAATTATAATACAACTGGAATAGAGGTTGAATATAGATTATATTTTAGAGATGGGATAACTGCAAAGTTAACGATTTTTAAAAGAATAGTAGCGACAGGAGATGTTGATAGAATAAATGAAGATAATAGTGTGTATTATGTTATGTATGGGTTAGGTGGAAAACAAGAAAAGTTTACATTTCCAAGTATTTATAATGTTCAATTTAATCAATGTGTTGTGAATGAAATTGAATTCTCAGGAGAAGGTGCCAAGAAAAAAGGCAAAATGATCCATATTTATATCGGAATTTATAATCCTGATCTTCAAATAGGTGATAAATATAATGTTTTAGATATATATACTCCTGATGTATCAGATTATTATTATGCACTTACTAATGGTAAGGAATATAACAATTGATATGGCACATTGACAAAGTCTTCCTATTAAAAAGTTAGTATATTTTATGTTACTGTTTGAAATGATACTAGCTACTTGCATATTTATATTTATTCCACCAAAAGCTAAGAAAGTTAAAATTAGGATAGCTTTTAAGGTTATGAAACCTGATAAATTAGTTAGACTTGTTATTCCTCTAGTGATATCGAAGAAACCATTAATTAGAATAGTTACTAATTGATTATGATGGAACAATTTCGTTATTAAACCAGTTACTATATAGAAAAAACAAGTGTTTCCTAGTATTATTACAAGTAATTTAGAAGAAGAGATTATAGAAGATGTTAAATTAGTTGAAAAGTTTGGTACTTTTAAAGGTACTAGACTTTTTTTATTATTTTTAATTTGTTTTGGTCGAATAATAAAACCTAGAATTAGATTAGAAAGATACATACAAATAAGAATTATATAAGATAGTCTTGTACTTTTAAATAGCCCTTTTGTTACTGTAAGAACAAATAAAGGATTGGCAAAGTGAGTAAATGTAATTAGATAATTGGCTTCGTCTATATCTATTAACTTTCTATCTAAGAGTGTTTTTATATATTTGGCACCACTAGGGAAACCTGATAACATACTCATGATAATCACAAAGCTTGAAGCACCTTCAACATGAAATATTCTTTTTGTAACTCCTTTTAAGTACTTGTTTAAAGTAATTGGAAAATTATAACTAATAAGTAAGTCGCTTACTAAAAAAAATGGAAATATTGATGGAAAAAGAGTATTTATAAATACTTTTAAAGCTTCTAATATTTCTGTTGTAATTATATTTGGGGTTATTAATAGTGACAAAAATATGACAACAATAACTACTTCTAATAATTTATTTTTCATAATTCACCAACTTTTTGATATAATTAAACATAAAGGACTGATGTTATGTTTAGTAAGTTTTATGAAAAAATAAAGCAGTTTATTAAGGAAAATTACAAAACTTTAATTTTTTTCATTTTCTTATATATTTTATTTTTATATCCCGTTGATTATTACATTATTACTGGTGGAGGTATAATGGAAGTAGGAAGTAGAATAAGGGTAGAAGATGAGTACAAATCTAAGGGAAGTCTTAATCTTGCTTATGTTTCAGAAGCTAAGGGTACTATTGCTACATATTTGCTTAGTTATATTGTTCCTGATTTTGAAAGAATTAAAGTTAGTGATTACACTTACGATAATAGTGAAGATGTTGAAGATGTCGAATTTAGAGGGGAAATTGACTTATTAAATGCTAGTGATAATGCTATTAAGAATGCTTATTTAAAAGCCAAGAAAAAATATGAGGTTACTGAGACTAATTTATATGTTTATTACAAAGATAAAATGCATAAGAATGATTTTAGAGTTGGGGATAAGATTTTAAAAGTTGATGATACTCCTATTACTTGTGCAGATGATTATAAAAATATAGTAAGTACTAAAGAAGCTGGAGATAAAATTAAAGTATTAGTTGAAAGAAAAAATAAGAAAAAATTAATTGAAGTTAGACTATATAAACAAGAAGGTAGACTTGTTTCAGGTATATATATAAGTGAAGTACATAAATATAAAACTGATCCAAAAGTAGAAATAAAATTTAAAAAATCAGAATCAGGACCTTCTGGAGGCCTTATAGAAACACTTGATATTTATAATAAGATTACAAAGAAAGATGTTACAAAGGGTTTGAAAATTGCTGGTACAGGTGAAATTGATAAAGATGGTAATATTGGTACTATTGGTGGTGTTAAATATAAACTTCTTGGAGCAGAAAAAAAACATGCTGATATCTTTTTGGTACCTAATGGGGAAAATTATAAAGAATGTATAAAATTAAAAAAAGAAAGAAATTTAAAAATAAAAGTAATTGGTGTATCAACTTTTTCTGAAGCAGTTGATAAATTAAATAGAATTAATGCCTAAATTTAGGCGTTTTTCTTTGCTATTTTTTGGAAGTTTGATATAATAATTTTAGTGGTGAAGTATATGAAAAGAAGTACAGTAGACAGGACTAAATTAAGTCCTATGATGGTTCAATATATGGAAATAAAAGATAAGCATGAAGATTGTATTATCTTTTTTAGACTTGGGGACTTTTATGAAATGTTTTTTGATGATGCAATTATAGCATCTCGTGAATTAGAACTTACCTTAACTGGTAAAAATGCTGGGTTAGAAGAAAGGGTTCCTATGTGTGGAATTCCTCATCATGCATATTCTTCTTATATAGATACGTTAGTAGAAAAGGGATATAAAGTAGCAATTGTTGAACAATTAGAAGATCCTAAAGAGACTAAAGGTATGGTTAAAAGAGGGGTAGTTCAGATTGTTACTAAAGGTACTAGAATTGATAATAACTTAGACAGTAAGAATAATAATTATATAGCTAATATTTATGACTTTGATTATTGCAAGGGAATTAGTTTTACTGATGTTTCTACGGGATATTTTGGAGCATTTTTATTGGAGGGTGACGTTGATCACGTTGTGAGAGAAATTGTAAAACGTGGATTTCGTGAGATTATTGTAAGTGAAGGTACTGATAGGGAATTAATCAATATTTTAAGAGTACAATATGGTGTTTTAGTTAGTATTGTTAAAGATGTTAGTGAAGATGATGATTATTCATATATTTATAGTGATATAGAAGATATTAGATTGACTACTACTATTAAACATTTACTTTCTTATGTTTTGGAAACTAAAAAGGGTGATCTTCATCATTTACAAAAGTGTGAAATTATAAAAAGAGGCAATACTTTATTATTTGATAATAATACTAAGAAAAACCTTGAATTAGTTGAAACAATTAGATCAAGAGATAGACAATATAGTTTGTTATGGCTTTTGGATAAATGCAAAACTGCAATGGGTTCAAGGTTTTTAAAGGAAAATATAGAAAATCCACTTACTAGTAAGACTGAAATCGAAAGAAGATATCACTTTGTAGAAAAATTATCTACTGAGTTTATTTTAAGAGATGATTTGAGAAATTTTTTAGATGAGGTATATGATTTAGAACGACTTGCAGGTAGAATTAGTTATGGTAATTTAAATGCTAGGGATATGTTACAGTTAAAAAAGAGTTTGAAGGCTTTACCTAAGATTAAAAAAACTTTAGAAGCTCTTTCTTATGATAAGACGATTGAAACATTAGATGAAGTGTATGCTTTACTTGAAAAATCTATTCATGAAGAAGCTCCTTTAACATTAAAGGAAGGTTCTATCATAAAGAGTGGATATAATGCTGAGTTAGATGAATTACGTAGCTTAAGTAGTGGTTCTAAAGATTTTATTTTAAATATAGAAAAGATTGAAAAAGAACGTACTGGAATTAAAAATTTAAAGGTTGGCTTTAATAAAGTATTTGGTTATTATATTGAAGTGAGTAAAGGACAAACACAATATATAAAAGAAGAATACGGGTATGAAAGAAAACAAACTTTAGCTAATTGTGAAAGATATATTACAAAGGAATTAAAAGAAAAGGAAAATATAATTCTTGGAGCAGAAGAAAAAATAATACGTTTGGAATATAAATTATTTATGGATATTCGTGAGACTGTTAAAAGATATATTACAAATCTTCAAAAAATTGCGGAAGTTATTAGTGAAGTTGATATGTTACAGTCATTTTCTGTTGTTAGTGATGAGAATAAATTTGTTAAACCAGAACTAACTTTAGATAAAGTTATGAAATTAGTTGATTGTAGGCATCCTGTGGTTGAAAAAGTAATAAAAGATAAGTATGTTGCGAACGATGTTATGATGGATAAAAATACAGATATACTATTAATAACAGGTCCTAATATGGCTGGTAAATCAACTTATATGAGACAAACAGCAATTACCGTTATAATGGCTCAAATCGGGTGTTTTGTTCCTTGCAAGAGTGCTATACTTCCTATTTTTGATAAAATCTTTACAAGAATTGGGGCTAGTGATGATTTAGTAAGTGGTGAATCTACCTTTATGGTTGAAATGAAAGAAGCTAACTTAGCTATTAGTGAAGCAACTGAAAATAGTTTAATTCTTTTTGATGAGTTAGGTAGAGGTACTGCAACATATGATGGTATAGCTCTTGCTCAGGCAATACTTGAATATATTCATGATAATATAAAAGCAAAAACTATGTTTTCTACACACTATCATGAATTAACTATTTTGGAACATAATTTAAAACATTTAAAGAATGTACATGTTTCTGCGAAAGAAGAAAATGGAAAGATAACTTTCTTACATAAAATAAAAGCAGGTTCTGTAGATAAAAGTTATGGTATTCATGTTGCAGGGCTTGCTAATCTTCCAAATGATTTAATTAATAGGAGTAGAGAGATACTTGATATGTATGAACATAAAAATTCTAAAACTGAAGTATTTACTCAAACATCACTATTTGAATTAACGGAAGAAGAAATTGATAAAAATGTGGAAAAACCATCTTTTGTTGAAGAAGAATTAAAAAATATTAGGCCACTAGAAATGACCCCTATGGAAGCACTTAGTTTTTTATATAATTTAAAACAAAAAATGGAAGAGAGTAGCAAGTAAAAAATTCTTGCTTTTTTTATTGCTTTATGGTATAATATGCGGTACTTAAGGGGGATTTAGTATGAATGATAAACAAGAAGTATTAAAGTTAATTAATGATTTTTATAATTGTGATGAATATGAAGGTAGTAATTTGGATAGTGACTTAAAAGATCAGTTAACTAAATATATTTATGAATGGTATCAAAATAATTTAGATAAATTAATAGGAAATAATAAAAGAAAATGTCGTGTAAAATGGGCATTATCTAGATTTATTGCTAATAAAGTATGGAAAGGTTCACATGAAGAAATATTTAGAATAAAAAGTGAATTAGAAGATAATCTAGATTTGATTATTGATGGAAGATTAATGCAAGATATTGACTATGATGAAGATATTTTTGAGTTATCTCCAAAAAAAGGGTTAACTTTAAATGTTAAATACAAAACTATTAGTAATTCATTTAAAGCGTTATCAACTTATATGATTGAAAATGATATGGATAAAGATTTTACAAGCGGGTTAATGAAATTTATACCTGAAAAAGCAAATAAAGATTTATCAAGTGAAACAGTAAGTGATTTAGAAAAAGAAAAAAGTGAAGATACAATAGATGTTCAAAAGATGTTTTTCTTTAATTCCTCTTCATTTGATGGGATAAAATCATGTGTATTCTATGATGGAGGCTGTGATATTGTTTCTCCAGAAGTTAGTGCAATGACGTTACAAAATTACATTATTAATCATAACTATAAAAGTAAAGCTGAAATAGTAGATGATGGTAATATCCAATTTCAAAATGATGATATGTTAGAGAAGGTTATAGAAAAATATGGTCTTTCTTTTGATAAGAAGAACTTACCTAAATTTAAGCCATTTACTGGAGTTAAATTACTAGAGGGAGAATACTATCTTGTAAAAGATGCTCCTAAAGATTATAGTACTAGTGTAGAAAAAACCAAAGCTAAAAAATAGTTTTGGTTTTTCTTTGGAAAATACTGACAAGAAATTTTCTTTATGATACAATATACAGGAGGTGAATCCTATGAAAAATAGAAGTGAATTACGTGAGATAATTATGAAGGTAATTTATCAAGTAAATATCTTAAAAGAAGGTAATTTAGATTACAATATTAATGAATTAATAAAGGAACAATTAGAAATAGAAAATGATTTTGTTAATGAAACTGTTAATGGAATAGTAAAAAATCAAAAAGAAATTGATACTTTGGCAAATAAATATTTAAAGAAATGGACTATAGATCGTTTTAATAAAGTTGATCAAGCGATATTATCTATAGGTATATATGAATTAATATATACTGATACTCCTTCTGTAGTAGCAATTAATGAAGCTTTAGAGTTATCTAAAAAATATAGTGATTTAGATGTTACTAAGATGATTAATGGTGTTTTAGATAATATCTATCATAGTGAGGAACAAAATGGATGATAAATATATTACTATTACACAGTTAACTAGATATATAAAATATAAAATTGATCAAGATGTTAATTTAAATGAGGTATTTATAAAGGGTGAAATATCTAATTTTAAAGCTCATACTAGAGGACATTATTATTTTACTTTAAAAGATGAAGGTAGTAGAATTAATGCAATTATGTTCGCAAGTCAAACTAAAAGGCTTAAATTTATGCCTGAAGATGGAATGAAAGTTTTAGTAACGGGCAAAATTAGTGTATATGAGGCAAATGGTGGTTATCAAATATATGTTTCTGATATGATTGAAGATGGTGTTGGTAATTTATATATTGCTTTTGAACAACTAAAAAAGAAATTAGAAAAAGAAGGTTTATTTGATACTAGTACAAAGAAAAAAATACCTAGAATACCAAGAAAAGTTGGTGTTATAACTGCTCCAACTGGTGCTGCGATAAGGGATATATTATCAACTATAAAAAGAAGGTTTCCACTTACTGAAGTGATTTTATTTCCTGCGCTTGTTCAGGGAGCTGATGCTGCACCAACTATTGTAAAACAGATAAAAAGAGCAGAAGAATATGATCTTGATACGTTAATAGTAGGTCGTGGTGGTGGAAGTATAGAAGATATGTGGTGCTTTAATGATGAAGAGGTTGCTTATGCTATCTATAATTGTACTATACCAGTAATTAGTGCGGTAGGTCATGAAATAGATTTTACTATTGCTGATTTTGTGGCTGATCTTAGAGCTCCTACACCAACAGGTGCCGCTGAACTTGCAGTTCCAAATGAATTAGATGTACTTAAATATATTGATCAGTTAAAGATTAGAAGTGAAAAAGTTACAAAAAACAGAATAGATTTTTTAAGACAAAAACTTAGTGAAGTAACTAATAAATATATATTAAAAAATCCAATTAGTATTTATGAAGTTAAGGAACAACAATTTGATACGTTATTAGAAAAATTAAAATATAGTATGTCTGGACTATATCAGTCTAAGGAAAAAGAACTTTTGAAAGTTACTAGTAGTTATATATTTAGAGAACCTACAAAACTAATTGATAATAAGAAAAATAAATATATAAATATATTAGCTAAATTAGAAGCATTGTCACCAATTTCTACAATAAAAAGAGGATATGCAGTTACAAGATTAGGTGATAAAGTAATAACAAGTGTAAAAGATATAAAAAAAGATGATAAATTAAATATAGAACTAGCAGATGGTTCTTGTGATGTTAAAGTTATATAATAGGAGGATTTATGGCAGAAAAAAAAGAAAAAAGTTTTGAAGAAAACTTAGAACAATTGGAAGGAATAGTAAAGAAATTGGAAAGTGGAGATATTCCGTTAGATGATGCAATAAAAGAGTTTAATCAAGCAATGGATTTAGCAAAGCTATGTGATGAAAAACTAAAAAAAGCAGAAAAATCACTTACTAAAATTGTTAAAGAAGATGGAAGTTTGGAAGATTTTGCTGCAGAAAAAGAATAATGATTTTTAAATTAGAGTACATATCTTTATTTGTTGTGTACTTTTTTTATTGACAGTTTTATTCCCTTTTCATATAATATAGACCACAAAGAAGGGGTATAATGGAAAAAACAGGATTTAATTTAGATGAGTATAAAAAAATAAAAGAATTGTTAGAACAAAACTTATATAATACACCATCTTTTATTAAAAATAACATTTCCTATTTTTATGGACTATTAAAGGACAATTGTAGTGATGTCATACATTATAAGGCAGTAATTGGCCCTCATGAATATGTACCATTGGAGGAAAGTATTTTATTAGTTCATTCATTTTTAGGAGAAATTTCTTCAAAATATAATGATTTTTTTACCAAAGATTATAATAATGGTATTTTTGATTTTAGTGCTCTTTCATCTTTTTGTAAATATGATTCTTTAAATGACAAATACACTATAGGAGTAAAATCTACTGAAACATTAGATGATGCGGTAATATTATTGCATGAATATGTTCATTTACTTTCTAGAAAGTCTAGAAATTTTTGTAAATCTGATATTACATATAAATTTTATGCTGAGCTTGCGCCAATATTGAGTGAGTTTATGTTTAGAGATTATTTAATTAAAGAAGGATATAAACCTATGGAGGTCGCAATGACTTTAAACCAAAGGCTACTATGCTTTAAAAATAATGTTATAACTTTCAATCATTTTTCTAAGATTTTTATGTTATTGGATAATGATATTAGTATTGATAATGAGTTTAAAGATAAAATAATGACTTTTTGCGAATCTAATAAAAATGTTACGAATGGTTTTTCTATAATACATACATGTCAAACTATGGTTGCTTCTTCTTTATATAAAAATGGTGCTACTAAAGACAAATTATATGGTTTAATAGAAAATCTTACTACAACATCTTTAGATGAATATAATCGATTGATTGGTTTTTCTCCGTTAGATATTGATAAAGATAAGAATTTTTTCGTGGAGAGTTTGAATGAATCCTTGAATACAATTGAAATTCCTAAACAATACGTTAGGACAAAATAGGAAATACTTTACATTTTCTTATTTTTATGGTATAATATGCAACAATATTGGAGGGGTAAAGATGGAATTTATAATATTAGATTTAGATGATGAAATATCTTCAGAAGAGATTTTTGAGGTTATTTCTAAAAATCATAATACATCTATGTTAATTGATAAGGAAGTAAAGAAGTTAAAAGAACTATCTAGTAAAAGTACTAAAAGAGTAGAAGATGATAATAAGACACCTGAAAAAGAAATGATTTACGATGAAGCAGATGAAGTTAACTCTGAATTAGATGATAAAGTAGATTATTATAATTATTTAATATCTTCTATTGATGATTGTGAGGATTTACAAGATCAAATTGAAAGTAGTCTTCCAAACCCTAATACAGGTGATTATAAGACGATAGTATTAAGGTTAAAGTTAAAATTACTTAAAAGTATAAAAGAGACAGCAGATTTTATTTCTGAATGTAGAGAAGAATTTGATGATGAAGATTTAGAAGAATACAAAGAAGAAATTAGATTATGTAGTAAAAAGTTAGAAATATTAAAATCTGAGAGCAATGAAGAAGTAAACGAAAATAAAACTTCAACTAAAAACAACTTTTTCTTTCCAGTTTCTAGTATGGGAAATATAAGAGTAATTGACGAAATAGAAAAAATTTCAAAAAGTAGTCCTGAGTTTTGTATTGAGTTTATAGAGTTATTTCAATCTATTGAAGATGGAAGCTTTAAAAGAGTAAAAAGATTTTTAAATAATAATAAACTTGTTGGTATATCAGAAGTACGTGGTTTTAAACCAAGAGTTGTGTTTGATCGTATTGGCAAAAATGATTATGTAATAATTACAGCATTTCTTAAAAAATGTGATAATGATAGAGGATACAAAGATTCTTTAGAATTAAAAATACAAAAGTATATGAGTCAAAGAGATAACATAGTTAAAAGATTAAATAATCCAGAATATAGAGCTTTAAATGAACAATATACTAATGAGTTGTTTGGAAAATTAGGTTATAATAAGGAAGACTCTAAGAGTGTAGAAAAGAGGTTAGGCTAATGTTTAACGAATTGATAAAGGAACTTGAAGATGCAAAGAAGAAACTAGAAGAAAAATTAGTTAGTAAAGATAAAGATCATGAAGCTGAATTTTTTAGAGAATTTTCGGAAAATTATAATATATCTGGTGCAAATGGGTTAAGTAAACTAAAAACTACAGATTTTATGATTGCGTCAATCTGTACAAATTATAAAGATTTAGACTTTAATTATGTGTATGATAACATAAGTGATATGAGTGAATTTTTAAACACTGCTAACCCTGAAGAATTGAATAATTGTTTTGAAACTATTTCTGGCTTATTGGACATCTACGAGAATTATAATGAATTTCAGGAAACTAAAGACCTAATTTTTAGTACATTTGGAGATAATCCGATTGTGCCATTAATTTTAAAAAAACTATGATTCAATATTAAAAGTTGTTCTTAATATTCCAGATAACAGTGAAGCTGTAAAAACTTTGGCATTAACCACTTCTTTAAAGAATATGCAATCCGAAAAAGCTGAGTTAAATGAATTTTTATGTGAAATGGCAGAGGCTACTGGAGGTAAAGTAAAAGATAAGTATGTGAATAGACATTTCACAAAATATACTAATGAAGCATATAATCTAAAAAATATATTAGAGGATATGAAAAAAATTGAGGAATATACTAATCAAATAGTACACGAGAATAAAGTAGAGAAAAAAGCTTTAAAGAAAGAACTTAAATTATATGATGAAGTAATATCCTTTATGAGATTAAGTGAAGGTAGGGAAGAGATATATAATTTGCCTGATGCTTTATTAAAAATAAAAGATGAAGAAGTTAAGAAAAAGATATTAATCAAAATATATGAAAATAATAATAAAAAATATTTAAAACAACAAGAAGAATATAATAAAATTTCTAAAAATTCTTATACTCAATATCAATTATTATTTAAAAAATACGGACTTGATATTAATTCATATACAATAGATCAAAATTTGGATATTGCTACGGTTGCAGATACTTTGGAAAAACTATCAAAAATAGAATTAGATAAAGATGTTATTCTAGATGTATTAAATGGTTCTAGCATATCATCAATAAATTCAATATATGATTATTTATCTAAAGGGTATATTTCACAAGAATTTGTAAAAAATAATATAGATATTTTTAATACTAGTTATGATGATTTGATAAATAATATTGCTAATTTCTTAGACAAGAATATTTCTGTTTCTTTAATTCAAAAATGTGAAAATAATTTAAATAAAGATTCTGATTTAGTGAAAAGAAATATTGATAGCTTAGAAGAATATGATTTATTGAAATATCTAAAGAAAACTACTAATAATATATTTGTAAGTGAAGAAAATTTAACTAAAAGAATTGATGGTCTATTAGAACTTGGATTTGAAAGTAAATTAAAAGAAGGATTAGATCTACTTAACTATGATTTAGATTCTATTAAAAAAATTAAACTTTGTATTGAACTTGGTGTAAATATAAATGAAATTGATAGTATGTTAGTTAATGGTTTAAGTAATATTCCTAATGATAGTTTATCAGATTATTTATATAGTGCGGTAGAATATAATAAACCTGTATCTGATTTAGTTAAATCTAAAGATGAGTTTTTGGACAGTCTTTCAGAATATGAAGATGGAAAACGTTTATATAATATAGATGGTGTACTAATTTCTAAAAATAAAGTAAAAAGAGCATTCTCAAAGATTGATACAAATGAGGTTAGTACAAGTACTGTTTATGATATTATTACAGCTAATACAATTTTAAATGATAGTGAATGTGAAAGAATAGTTTCTGCTATTAGTAATAAGAAAGATTTAATAAAAAAATAAAAATGTAATAATTGGTAATAATATTAATATTTAGATATAATAATAATTATTATTGATTGGTAATTTTTCCTTAAAATAATTTTTAATAATTAGAAGAAGATAATAGTGTAGTCAGTTTTTAATGAGGTGATTTTATGAAAATTAAAAACATGCTACTACATTTTATGGTTCTTCTTCTTTTTATTGTGCCACTAAATGTATTTGCTTATTCTTCTTATTTAATTCCAGGAGGAGAAACAGTTGGAATTGAGGTTAATTCGAAAGGAGTATTAGTAGTAGGATTTTATAAAGTGAATTCTTCATATATAGGAAGAGATGCTGGTTTCTTAGTAGGAGATAAAATAACTAAAATAAATAATCAAGATATTGTTGATATTTCTTCTATGTTAGAAATTATTAATAAGTTAGATACTAATACAGTAGATTTTACAATTTTAAGAGATAATCAAGTTAAAAATATTTCTTTAGAACTAAAAAAAGATCAGGATAATGTTTTAAAAACTGGTCTTTATGTTAAAGATAATATTACAGGCATAGGAACTCTTACATATATAGATCCTGAAACTAAATTATTTGGTGCACTTGGACACGAAATAGATGAAAAAACTACTGCATCTAAGTTTGATATAAGGGATGGAATTATTTTTGGAGCAAATGTAGTTGGAATTGATAAGAGTAGTAATGGAGATGCCGGAGAAAAAGAAGCTAGATATGATAAAACGAAAGTTTTTGGTAAGATTACAGGAAATGATATATCGGGAATATTTGGATCATATACTAGTGGAATTGATGATAGCAATAAAATAGAGGTATGTGAAGCAAAGGATGTTAAGACAGGCGCGGCTACAATTAGAACTGTTATTGAGGGTGATAAGGTAGAGTCATTTGACATTAATATTTTAAAACTAGATGATACTAGCGAAACTAAGAATATATTATTTGAAGTTGTTGATAAGAGACTATTAGAAAGCGCTGGAGGTATCGTACAGGGAATGAGTGGGTCACCAATTATTCAGGATAATAAGATCGTTGGAGCTGTTACACACGTTATAGTAAATGATACTAAAAAAGGATATGGTATATTTATTACAACAATGTTAAAAGAAGGAGAGAATTAGTTTTCTCTCTTTTTGTATATTTTTTATAATTTGTGTAATCCTAAAAATGGTGATTATATGAATATAGATTATAATGAGGCTTTTATGATTATACCTCGTAGTATTATTTCACTTATTGTGCTTTTTTTAATAACTAAGTTAATAGGTAAAAAACAAGTGTCTGAGCTTAGTTTATTTGATTATGTAATTGGTATTTCTATTGGTAATTATACAGCTGAAATGGTTATGAATTTTGATAATCAATATATAAATGGAATTATTGCTATGTTATGTTTTGGTTTAATTTCTTATTTGGTTTCTATTTTATCAATGAAAAGCATAGTTTTAAGAAGATTTTTTATAGGTGTACCTACTGTTGTTATCCAAAATGGTAAAATAAGCTTAGAAGCTCTAAAAAAGGCTAAAATGGATATAAATGATTTACTTGAACAATGTAGAGTTCTTGGATATTTTGATATTTCTGAAATAAGTTATGGAATAATAGAAGTAAATGGAGAATTATCAGTACTTCCAAAGAGTGATTATAAGGTTCCTACTTTAAAAGATTTAAATATTAAAGATAATAAATCTTATTTAAGCTCTAATGTTATTATTGATGGTAAGTTAATGGAGAAAAACTTAAAAAATTCAAATAAAGGTAAGAAGTGGTTAGATACTGAATTGAAAAAACAGGGGTATTCATCATATGATAATATTTTACTTGCTACTATAACAAATGATAATTTATCTGTGTTTGAAAAAGATTATCAAAAACAGATAGAAGTACTAGAATAAATGATAAATTTATAGTATAATATAGTGCTTAGATGGAGTTGATTATATGAAAGTATGGAGCAAAGTTAAATTTAAGAATTCAGATAAAAATGTAAACTTAATAGCAAAAACATTAACTAATTATATATGTCATGATAATTTTGTTTATCAAAAGTTAGGTAAGGAAGCTCAAACTTATTTACAACAAGATTTAGCTAATAAAGTAGCTGGTATATTAATGTTATATTATGCTAAAGATTATAAAAGAATTAGTGATATTGTAAATAAATATAACGTATCATCTCATATAGAAGTAATACCTGAAATAGAAGGTTATATACAAAAATAAAAGAGCATCGTATGATGTTCTTTTATATATAGATTAATACACTTAAGAATGTAAGAATCATTACTACAGTGATAATTATAGATATTATTTTTACCATTTTATTACTCATTTTTAGACACCTCATATTAATTATAAAGTAAATGTCGATAAAAGTAAATTTGTTTTTTGAATTACTTATATTATTAATTCATATTCTTTTATAGGTGATAAGATGAATATAAAAGCAAAAAAAATAAAAATAAAACAAGTAAAAACTAATAAATTATTTGTAAGATTACTATTTTTAATTAGTATTTCTATTTTATTTGGAGTTTTTTATATGGCTATTCTTTCTAAAAGTAATAAAAATTTAGTAGGGGAAGAGTTGAAAGCGTTTTTTAGTTCTTTAAATAAATTATCTTATACCAAGGCTTTTATAGAATGTTTTATAAAGAATAGTTTTTTACTTACTTTTGTTTGGTTACTTGGTATATCTATTATAGGTGTTCCTATTATTATTTTAATTCTATTATTTAAATCGTTTTTGCTAGGTTTTAGTATTAGTAGTATTTTATTTTTTTATAAGTGGAAAGGAATATTAATTGCTGTAATTTATTGTTTTCCGTTATTGATTAATTTATTTGCATTTTTATTTTTAGGATATTATGCAATAATATTTTCTAAAAATTTGAATAGATTATTGTTTTTAAAAAAGGAAATTAGTTTTAGAAATATTATGAGAAGATATATTAAAATGCTTATTTTCTCACTTATTTTAATTTTAATCAGTAGTTTGGTTGAAATATATATAGTTCCTAGTTTATTAAGTTTACTAAAAATATAAATACGTGTTATAATATGTGCAGGTGATTTATATGAAGAAAGTAATAGTTGGAATATCTGGTGGTGTTGATTCATCAGTCGCAGCATTATTGTTAAAGGAACAAGGATATGAAGTTGAAGGTTTATTCATGAGAAACTGGGATTCTTCTTTAAATAATGATATTTTAGGTAATCCTGATTTTGCGGTTAATGATATATGTCCTCAAGAAAAAGATTATAACGATGCTTTAGAAGTTTGCAAAAAGTTGGGTATTCCTCTACATCGTATAGATTTTGTTAAAGAGTATTGGGATTATGTCTTTAAATATTTTTTGGATGAATTAAAGCTAGGTAGAACTCCTAATCCTGATATTTTCTGCAATAAGTATATTAAATTTGATTATTTTGTTAAGGAAGCGAAAAGATTAGGTGCTGATTATATTGCAACGGGTCATTATGCAAAGATGGAGGATGGTTATTTAAAAAAAGCGTTTGATTTAAATAAGGATCAAACTTATTTCTTATCTCAATTATCTAATGAGCAATTAAAAAATGTATTATTTCCACTAGGTGACATGGATAAGAAAAAAGTAAGAGAACTTGCTAGAGAAAATGATTTAATAACAGCAGATAAGAAAGATTCTACTGGTATTTGTTTCATCGGTGAAAGACACTTTAAAGACTTTTTAAAGAATTATTTACCAGCTAAGGAAGGAAATGTTGTTGATATTGATACTAGTAAGATTGTTGGTAAGCATATTGGACTTATGTATTATACAATTGGTCAAAGAAAAGGTCTAGATATTGGTGGAAATACTGATAAAATGTTTGTGGTTGGTAAAAACTTAGAGAAAAATATTTTATATGTTGCATTTGGAGATAACGAATATTTATATTCTGATAGTTGCCTTATTGATCAGGTTAATTTCAATTGTGAGTTAAGACCTGATGAGTGTTGTGCTAAATTTAGGTATAGACAAGATGATATTCCTGTTAAATTAGAATATCTTGATAATGGAGAAATATTAGTTAAATATGATCATGTGAAATCAGTCACTCCGGGTCAAGCTTGTGTCTTGTATTATAATGATATATGTCTTGGTGGAGGTATAATTAAAGAAGTTAGAAAAGATAATAAGAAGTTATGGTATTTATTATAATGTGTAAAGTATTTTACACATTTTTTTCTTGACTATTTACGTAAAGATGGATAAAATTATATTAGGAGGGTAAAGTAAGATGAAGGAATTAAATAATGTATTAACAGAATTAGGAATTAGTAAAGTTCGTTTATCTAAGTATTTAGGTGTTTCTCGTCAAATGCTTTATAATTATTTGGCACTTCCTACATTAGGTGATTGGCCAAAAGAGAAATCAGTTAAATTACTTAGCTTACTTAACATTTCAAATGAAGAAGAATTAAAGAAAATAGAAGTTACTGGAGAATATATAATAGAAGTGGAGGGTAGGTTAAACGAAGGTGTAAAAGACTCTTCTAATAGGGAAGTTATTGCTGATTTAAAAGGTTTTAATAAAAGAGAACAAGAAATACTTTCTGATATTATTAACTTATTAAAAGAAAAATTAGCTAATGATAAAAATAAAAACACATATCAAACTTATTGTTATTTATATCATTTTCTACAATCTATGGAGACAACACCAGAACTTAATTATATATTAGGATATATGTCTAAATCATTAGGATATACTGATCCTATGGAATTTATTTATAATAAAGATCAACAGTTTATATTTGAAAGTATCTTATTTAGTGCAATGACACTATATAATAATGGTGGTGCTTCAAAAAGTAAACTTAGTGAATCACATAAAAGATTTGTTCAAGATATAGAACAGAAAAAAGAAGAAAAATTAAGTAGAACCCAAGAATTAAATACTGCAAAGGTTCAAGCTTTAAAAGAACTTGGATTTACAGAGATTAATGAAGGTAATGCTAAAGAAGTATTAGAAAAAATTGCTGAGATTCAATCAAGAAAGGTTTAATAAGAAATAATCTTTCTTTTTTCTTATTATTTATATCTTCCTATAATTGATATTATGTTAACTT
>URHJ01000003.1 GCA_900547465.1 uncultured Mycoplasmatota bacterium
CCTAAGTATATATATAACATTCCAAATATTATTTTTTTTATTATAAGAATTAGATAAAATTATTTTTACAAAATCTTTATCGTTTATCTTGATGCTGCTTTTTAATAATATTTGGAATGTTATATATATACTTAGGAGAAAAATAAGTAGAAAAAAAAGAAATTTATATTTTAATCTTCTTTTTCGTTTTTTGCTTATAAATTTCTTTTTCATATAATCACCAAGTCTACTATAACTCTTTTATATTTATAAATTTGTCGAATTATATTTATCATGTAGACTTTTATTAATTGATTTACTAATTACATTAGATAGTTTTTTCATTACAAAATCGACTTCTTTGGGAGTTACCATTAAATTATAATCTATTGGAGATAGCACTTCTACTAATAGTTGTTTCGTCTCTTCTTCTGATAGAGTTCCTACCATTCCTAGCAAGCTTTCTTTTTCTTCTTTTGATAGTTTTTCTTGATGATTTAAATAGTTTGGATTTGGTACTAGTTTTAGTTTATTATTATCAATGTTTTCAATCTTATAACTGAAATGTTTTAAGATATATTTAAAAGTATCAGATACTATTGTTACGGCATCTACAATAGTTGGTACGCCTATGGCTATTACAGGTATTTTAAGACTTTCTTCACTTAACTCTTCTCTATTGTTGCCAACACCACTTCCTGGGTGAATTCCTGTATCTGTTAGTTGGATTGTTTTATTTACTCGTGACATTGAAGATGACGCTAAAGCATCTATAACAATAATGAAATCTGGGTTTGTTGCTTTTATTAGAGCATCTATTACTTTTTTTGTTTCTATTCCTGTTGTTCCTGTTACACCTGGAATAAATGAGGATACATCTCTATAACCTTCTTCTACTTCTCCTAAGTTAAAAAGATATTTTGTTACTAAGATGTCATTAACAACGAGTGGCCCTAGGGAGTCTGGAGTTGAATCTTTATTTCCGAGTCCTATTACTAGGCAACTAGAAGATTTATTTATTTTCTTTTCTTCTAGAAATTCTTTTAAAACAGTAATTAAAACTTCTTCAATAGCTTTTTGATTATCTTTATCTGTTATATCATCAAAAGATATTGTTTGATAAATACCTTTTTTTTTACCACAAGCTTTTTCTCCAGTTTCATCTATTATAGTTTTTTCTACTGTAATGTTATTTTCTTTTTGGAAAACAGTATGATTTATTCCTGTTATGTTCTTCGTTTTATCAAAAGATTCAACAATCATATCTGTTCTTATTTTATACTTTTTCATATCTATTTCATGTGCCACTTTTATCACCTATATATAATATTTCCAAAAATATAATTTTTATTTGATTTTTTTCCTAATCTTTGGTAAAATTAATGTGTTTACAAAAAGTGAGGTGAAAAAGATGCCAAATATTAAAAGTGCTAAAAAACGTGTACGTTCTAATGGAAGAAAAGAAAAAGTAAATACTTATGTTTCTTCTAGTATGAAAACTGCTATTAAAAAGTTTGAAAAAGACGTAAAAAGTGGAAATGTAGAAGCTGCTAGCCTAAGTTTAAATACAGCAATTCAAAGAGTAGATAAAGCTAAGAAAGCTGGATTAGTACATCAAAATAAGGCTGCTCGTGTAAAGTCAAGATTAACTAAATTAAAAAATGCAATGAAGTAATAGAAATTACTTCTTTTTTATGCTAGAATCTATATTAGGTGATAAGATGAAGAAATTTTTTGTACTAGGTATTTTAATGATTGTTGCAGGTGTAACCTTTTTATATAAAGAACCAATTTTAAAAGAATATTATCAGTTTTATGCTAGTAATAAAAAGAATGTTACTATTGAAAAAAATAAATATTATCGTGATTATGATTTCTTATATGTTCAAAATACTGATGATTTTCAACCTCACAATAAACAAGATATTAAAAATATACTTTATACAGTTTTGAATTCTGGTGTTAGTGAATTTAGTTTCTATTGTCCAAAGGATTATGACAATTGTATCTCTGATGTTAAAGAACTTGGAAAAGATCAAATTGCTTTATCAAATATAAATAATTATGTTCATCCTTTTAATAGTTTTAAAAATATATCTACTCAAACTGATAGTTTAGGAAAAGTTAAGATTGAAGTGGAAAAAGCTTATTCTGATGCAGATATTAAATTGGTTAGTGAAGCTGTTAAAAATGTTGAAAAGCAAGTTTTTGATGATACTTTATCAACGAAAGATCAAATAAAGGCTGTACATGACTATATTATAGATAATTCTAAATATGATTCTAATCGTACTGATAATGGTGTTGTTGAATATAAATCTGATTTGGCCTATGGTCCTTTGATTGAAGGATATGGAATATGTGGTGGTTATTCTGATGCGATGGAATTATTTTTAGAAGATATGAATGTTAAGAGTTATAAAATTTCTAGTGAATCACATGTTTGGAATGCAGTTAATTTATATGATGATTGGTATCATTTAGATTTAACTTGGGACGATCCGGTAACTAATACAGGTGTTGATTTGATTGAAGATAAATACTTTATGATATCTACTTCTACTCTTTTAGACCAAGAAAAAACTCAACATAACTTTGATTCTTCAGTTTATTTAGAATTTAAATAGAAAGATTGCTTTGAGGCAGTCTTTTTTATTTTCTAAAATACTATTAGTTCTGCTTTATTTTAAGAATATTTTGTGATAGAATTATAGATACTTATAAGAGGTGATTTTATGGCAGTAGGTATCATCGCAGAATATAATCCATTTCATAATGGACATTTGTATCACTTACAAAAGGTAAATGAAATGTTTCCAAATGAAGAGATTATTTTGGTTATGAACGGTAACTTTACACAACGTGGTGAACCAGCAATTATTGATAAATGGAAAAGAAGTGAAATGGCTATAGAAGCTTCTATCGATTTAGTGGTAGAACTTCCCTATCCTTTCGCAACACAATCAGCAGATTTCTTTAGTTATGGAGCTGTTACTTTATTAGAAAAATTAAAAGTTGATAAGTTTGTTTTTGGGAGTGAAACTGGCGATATAAGTTTATTAGAAGAAATAGTAAATGCTCAACTATATTGTAAAGATTTTGACCCTCTTGTTAAAATTTATATGAAACTAGGAGAAAACTACCCTACTGCTCTTTCTAAAGCCTTAAATGATCTTACTGGGAAGAGTTTAAAATTACCTAATGATCTTTTAGGTATTAGTTATGTTAAAGCAATTAAAAAAAATAACTATAAAATCAAACCTTATTGTATTAAAAGAGAAAATAATTATCATGATAAAAACAATAAAAGTGTAATTACTAGCGCTACTAGTATAAGGGAGGCTTTAATAAATAAGGAAGATATTTCTTTGAGTGTTCCTACTTTTGTTAATAAATATTTGATTGATTTACATTTTCAAGAAGATTATTTTAAGTTTTTGAAATATAAAATATTATTAGAAAAAGATTTGTCAATATATCAAACTGTAGATGAGGGATTAAATTCAAAGATAAAAAAAGAAATAGTAGAGGCTACTTCATATAAAGATTTGATTGAAAAACTAAAATCAAGACGTTATACTTATAGTAATCTAAGTAGGATGTTAAATCATATCTTATGTGGTTTTACTAAAGAGCTTGCTATAGAGTGTCAGGAAATTGAATATATAAGAGTTTTAGGATTCAATGAAGTTGGTCAAAGATATTTGGGTAAAATAAAAAAAGAAGTTGATATACCTATTCTTACAAATTATTCTAAAAATCATAGTAAGATGTTAGAATTAGAATTTCAATCTAGTTGTTGCTACGCATCAACTTTAGATGAAGTAAAAAAGACTGAACTGATAAAAAAAGAATATCAGTATCACCCAAAGTATAAGGAGAAGATGAGTAATGAAAAAAATGGACAATAAAGGACAATTAATAGTAGTTTCTGGACCTAGTGGTGCTGGAAAAGATACAATTGTAAAGGAAGTATTAAAAACAAATAAATCGGCTTGGGAATCTATATCATGTACAAGTAGAAGTCCTAGACCTGGTGAAGTTGATGGACGAGATTACTACTTTTTATCAAGAGAAGAATTTGAACAAAGAATTAAAGAAAAAAAATTTCTAGAATATGCTTTATATGCTGATAACTATTATGGTACTCCTGTTGATGTTATTCAAGATAAATTAAATCAAGGTATTGATGTTATATTAGTAATTGAAATACAAGGTGCTTTAAAAATTAAAGAAATGTTGGAAGAGACTGTATTTATCTTTATACTTCCTCCTTCTATGAAAGAATTAAAAAGAAGACTTGAAGGAAGAAATACTGAAACAAAAGATAAATTATTAAAAAGATTTCAAACTGCTTATAAAGAATTAAACGAAGTTACAAAATACAATTATGTTGTTATAAATGATGAAGTTGACGTTGCTGCTGCTAAGGTAAATGCAATATTAGCATCAGAAAAATGCAGAGTCGATCGAATCGAGGAAGTTTATTTAAATTCACTTGAAGAGGAAATTCATGAAATATTAAGAGAAGATAAGGAATTTATTAACGTACCTGTTTCTGTAAATAAAGAGAATTAATCTCTTTATTTTTTTGCAAGAAAAAAGAATGATAAAAATCATTCTTAGTCAATAACTTCAATTTTCATTAAGTTTGTTGTTCTGTTTTCAGCAGTGTTAGGGAAACCTCCAGTTAATACGATTACATCTCCCTTGTCTAAATTCATAAAGTCTTTAGCACGTTCAACACTTAAGTTTAATACTTCATCAGTAGAGTTACAAACTTTTAAGTTTTCTCCATAAACTCCCCAATTTAATGCAAGACTTCTAGCTGTTTTTTCATCAGGACATAAAGCTAAGATTGGAGCTTTTGGTTTTAGGTTAGAAATAACTGCTGCAGTTGAACCACTCATAGTAGCTGCACAAATTAATTTACCACCTAAACGGTTAGAACTTTCAACTACATTTTCAGCAATTGAAGATTGAACACTTTCTGTACGATCTTTTTTTGAAATATAATCGAAGTTAGCATATCTTTCAGCAACCTCACAAATATCAGCCATGGCTTGTACAGTTTCTACTGGGTGTTTACCAATACTAGTTTCACCACTTAACATAACTGCATCAGTACCATCAAGTACTGCATTAGCTATATCTGAAGTTTCAGCTCTTTTTGGTCTATTGTTATCCATCATAGACTCTAACATTTCAGTAGCAGTAATTGCTATTTTTCCACATTCACGAGCAACATTAATTAGATATTTTTGAGCATGTGGTACTTCTTCACTTGGAATTTCAGTTCCTAGATCTCCACGTGCTACCATGATACCATCTGATACATTTAAGATATCTTTAATGTTATCAATTCCTAATTTACTTTCAATCTTACAAATAATTTTCATATCTTCACGATCATATTCTTTAAGAATTTCTTTAACTTCTAATACATCTTCTTTAGTAGAAACGAATGATAAAGCAAGGAATTCTCCACCATTTTTACAAGCGTAAATAATATCTTCTCTATCAGCATCACTAATAAATGGAATATTTAATGCTTTTCCAGGAACACTCATACTCTTACGGTTTCCTAATACTCCACCTGTAAGAATTTTACAAGTAACACCTTCAGAATCTTTTTCGATGACTTCAGTTTTCATTTTTGCATTTTCAAATAAAACTGTATCTCCTACTTCTAATGAATCAATAGCATCTGGATGGTTAACAGTAATTCTTTCTTCATTACCTTTAACATCTGCTTTAACTAGTTTTATAGTCTTTCCTTCAACTAGTTCGATTGATTCTCCTTCTAGTACTCCACTACGGAATTCAGGTCCTTTTGTATCCCAAAGAATACCTAGGTTGATACCAGTTTTCTTTCTAACTTCACGAACTGAAGAAGTAGCTTGTTCCCTTTCTTCTATAGTTGCATGAGAAAAGTTAATTCTTGCAACATTCATTCCTGCTAAAGCTAATTTTTCCATAACATCAACTGTGTTAGTAGCAGGTCCAATTGTACAAACAATCTTTGTCTTTTTCATATTTTTTCCTCCTCTAAACGTACTTTATTATTTTATCATAAAATACTAAAAAAAATCAATGATTTCACAGCGAAAACATTGATTAAAACTTAAATTTGACATTTAGGGCAATAATAACTTGAACGCCCATTGATTTTATCCACTTTTAATGTTGTACCACAGGTTGGACATTTGCCATTCTTTTTCCCATGAACTAATAATTCGTTTTGAAAAAGGCCGTGAACACCTTCGCTTGATGTGAAACTTTTAATAGTGGTTCCTCCTAGTTCTATAGCATGATTTAGAACTGTTCTTGTATTTTTGATAATTGAAGTACATTCTTTCATTGTAACTAAGTTTGATTTACGATGTGGTGATATTTTTGAAAGAAATAATATTTCATCATCATAAATATTACCTATTCCAGTGATTATAGATTGGTCAAGCAAACTAGTTTTTATTGGTATGGATTTTGATTTTAATTTATTATATAGATAACTAGCTGTTAGTAGTGAATCATCATATTCGTATCCCATGTCTTTTAGTGGTTTTTCATTTAAGTAATTATCTTTTGAAAGAAGATACATTTTACCAAATTTTCTAACATCGTGAAACCTTAGTTGTTCACCATTATCTAAAGTAAAGAAAACATGTTCATGTTTATTCTTAATATCGTTCGGATGGCGGAAGAAAAATTTACCTTCCATACGAAGATGAATTAACAAAACGTTTTTACTTAGGTGGAAAACAAGCCACTTTCCTCTTGTTGTAATATCATTTATTTTTTGTCCAACTAATTTCTTTTTAAAACTTTCTACATCAGGATATTCTATTATATTATCCCAAAACACTTCAACATCAGTTATTTTTCTTCCTATTAAATTTGGTTTAAGTGCTTTAACAACAGTAATCACTTCTGGTTTTTCTGGCATTATCTCACTTCCCTATTTTGCTTCATACCAATCATTTCCGTATTCAATATCTACCTTAAGTGGTGCCTCTAACGGATATGTATTTTCCATAATATCTCTAACTATTTCAGTAACTTGATCCATTTCATCTTTTTTAACATTAAATACTAATTCATCGTGTACTTGAATTAACATTTTACTTTTTAAGCCAAGTTCTCTAAATTTATCATATATTTCAATCATAGCTTTTTTTAGAATATCTGCTGCTGTACCCTGAATTGGTGTATTTAAAGCTATTCTTTCTCCTCCACTACGTACTAAGTAATTTTTACTTTGCAACTCTTCTATTACACGTTTTCTATTCATTAATGTTTTTACGTAACCGTGTTTATAGGCATTTTGTTTTTCTTCTTCCATATATTCAGATATTCCTGGATATGTTTCCAAATAATTATCCATAAATTCTTTAGCCATTTTGATATTGATTCCCAAATCCTCAGAAAGCCCAAAACTACTTATTCCATATAGAATTCCAAAGTTAACGGCTTTTGCTGTTCTTCTCATACTCTTATCAACTTGATCTATTGGAACATGATAGATATCACTAGCAGTTTTAGTATGTATATCTATATCATTTTTAAAAGCATCTATTAGGTTAGTGGCTTTTGACATAGAGGCAAATACTCTTAATTCAACTTGTGAATAATCACTAGATAGTAAATATGAATCCTCATCTGGTATAAATGCTTTACGAATTAATTTTGAATATTCATCTCTAGCAGGAATGTTTTGTAAATTAGGACTGATACTAGATAGACGGCCAGTCCTTGTAAGGGTTTGAGTGAAAATAGTATGAATTCTACCATCTTCACGCACTTCATTTTTTAAACCAACTGCATAATTAGTATATAATTTTGATAGTGTTCTATACTCAAGAATCTTGTTGACAATAGGATGTAGATCAACTATTTTATCAAGTATTTCCTTACTAGTTGAATACTTATTATCTTTTACTCTTTTAGGGTACCTTATCTCCAATTTAACAAATAAAATTTCACTAAGTTGCTTGGGAGACATTATATTAAATTCTTCTCCTGCCTCGTTATATATATCTTTTTCTAATATACTCATTTTACTTTCTAGTTCTTTAGCAACAGAATCTAAGTATTCGCTATCAACTTTAATACCAGTTATCTCCATATCAGCTAACACTCTAGAAAGTGGCATTTCAATATCTTCAAATAAGTGTAATTCTTCATCTTCTTTTAATTTATTATAAATTTGTTCTTTTATCTCATATATAAATTTAGCCTTGAATCCACAGTTTTGTTTAATAGTATCTATAGATACATCTTTAGGTTTCTTTTGAGTTCCATATATATCTTCATATAACGGAATATTGTAATCAAAGTATTTAGCTAAGAAACTGATATCATCTTTAATAGTATAATTTAGCAAATATGCCGCTATCATCAAATCAAAAACAGTATTTTTTTCTTTAACACCAATCTTGTTAAATAGAACAATATTTCTTTTTAAATCATAAGTATATTTATTATAAATTGTAGAAAATAATTCACTATATTCAGTTACTTTATCTCCAGGAATATAATAAGCTTTACTACCATCATATAGCCCTACACCTATTATTTTTCCTTTATTATAACTCTCAAAATCTGTTTCTACATAATATGAGAATTCTTTATTTTTTGGAAAATCAGTAATATCGGCAAATTCAAATTCATCTTTTGACTGACTATTTATAATAGATGGTTCATCGTCATAAACGTTCATCTTTCTTAATAATGAGAAGAACTCTAATTCATGTAATATTCCTAAAAAACGTTCTTTATCAAAACCTGTATATTCTAGTTCGTTAAGTGTAAAATCTAGAGGTACTTCTCTATAAATAGTTGCGATATCATAACTCATGTATGCATTATCTTTATCAGCTAATAATTTTTCTTTCGTTTTTCCCGAAATATCATCAATATTTTGATAAACTCCATCTAATGTTTTATATTTGCTTAACAAGTTAACAGCTGTTTTTTCACCTATTCCTTTAACCCCAGGAATGTTATCGCTTTTATCACCCATTAAAGCTTTTAAATCAATCATATTGATTGGTTCGATACCACTATATGTATTTTTAAATTCATCTCGTGTCATTCGTATGAAGCCGCTTGTTTTCAATAGTTTAACTTCTACTTCATCACTGATAAGTTGTAGTAAGTCTTTATCACTACTAATGATTGTTGCGATAAACTCATCTTCTTCATCAACAATCTTTGCTACTGTTCCTATAATATCATCAGCTTCATAATTATCAATTTCGAAATGTTTTATTCCCATAGCATCTAGTACTTCTTTAGCTTTAGGAAACTGTAGTTTTAAATCATTAGGCATCTCTACTCTTCCAGCTTTATACCAATCATATTGATCGTGTCTAAATGTTTTTCCTTTATCAAAGGCAACCAAAATATATGAAGGTTCTTCTTCCTTCATTATTTTGTTCATCATATTTATAAATCCATATAAAGCATTTGTAGGAAATCCTTTTGAATTTCTCATAATAACGCCTTGATATGCTGTTGCATAATAACTTCTAAATAATAAATTATTTCCATCTACTAGTATAACTTTTTTCATTCTCTTCACCTAAAAATAATTATACCATAATTAAGAAAATTTATCTTATTAAATCAGCTATATTATAATTTCTTTTTTATTTTTGTATAAACCTTTTCATAATAACACTTTCCGCACAGTGGTACATATGAGATATTTTTATTAGTTTGATCTATTTCTACTTCTTCACCACTTGTTGTGAACTTATTATTAATTTTTCTAGCATTAAATTCAGCTGGTTCTCCACAGACGCATAAAGAATTAGTATCCATTTTAATAATTTCATCAGCAAGTGATAATAATGCCTTACTTCCAGAAAATAACTCACCTCGGAAATTAGTTCTTAGACCAAAACAATTGATTGGAATGTTTATTTTTTTATTTATTTTCCATAGCTCCGTTATTTGTTGTTCTGTTAAAAATTGTGCTTCATCAACAATAATGTAGTCTGATTCAATTATTTTATCGATATAGAGCTCCGACAATATCCTCTCCTCCGATTCTAATAAAATATCGACTTTTCTTTTTTGACCTTGTCTGTTAATAATACAATCGTTACCTTTTTCATCTATCTTAGGCTTAATTAATAATACTGTCTTTCCATTTTCTTCTAAATCATGTATTCGTTGGAATATTCTGGTTGTTTTTCCACCTTTCATAGCACTATAATAAAAATTTATTTTTTCATTCATAAAATTACCTCCATTTATTATTTTATTAGAATCTTTACCCAAACAATTATAAGTATTTATCTATATATTTGTCAATTGATAGCTGATGTAAAAATCAGCTTTACGATTTCTTTCCGATGGATAAAGAAGAATTAATATTACGAAAATCACTTCTAGAATCCAATTCTTGTACCCTATTACAAACTAGTAGTGTACATAAAACAGCTAATACATAAATAACTGTAATACAAATTCCTCCTTTTACCACTTTCATCATTTCAATCCACTCCTTTCTCAATTACAAATTAATTATATATCATACAATTGTTCGTGTCAATGTACATTTAAAACATTTGTTTGACTTTTTACGTAAAGAATGATAAACTACAATTGTAAAGGAGGTAAATATGGAAAAGTTAACAGATCGACAAGAATACATCCTACAAACATTAAAAAAGTTAATAGCTAAAAATGGTTATCCACCTACTGTAAGAGAAATAGGACAAGAAGCTAATCTTCATTCTCCAGCAACTATTCATTTTCATTTAAAGAAACTAGAAGAAAAAGGATATTTAAAGAAAGTGTCAGGAACAAATAGAACAATAGAACTTCTTGTACCAAACGAATATTTGGAAAAAGAAGATGATGTGGTTGATGTTCCTTTATTAGGAAAAGTTACTGCAGGTACTCCAATAGAAGCTATTGAAACACCAGATGAATACTTCTCTTTACCAGCTAATCTAATTAGTAATAAAAAGGAAGTATTTACTTTGAAAGTCAGTGGTGAATCTATGATTAATGTTGGAATTTATGATGGAGATATTTTAATTGTAGAAAAACAATCTACTGCTAAAAATGGTGATACAGTAGTCGCTATGAACAAAGATAATGAAGCTACTGTTAAAACGTTCTATAAAGAAAATGGATATTTTAGATTACAACCAGAAAATGATACAATGGATCCAATTATATTAGATGAGGTTACTATTTTAGGTAAAGCTATTGGTTTATATAGAAAATTTTAAAGTCTTTTAGGCTTTTTTTAGTGCAATAAAAAACTACTAACATAGTTAGTAGAAAAACATAAGTTTTATTATTCCATATTTTCTAATTTTAATAACATATTAGAAGCAGTGTCTTTTGCCATTTCTTTTATATCTTCCATATAATCAGGATTTTTCTTTTTATACATCATAAAAGCGGCTCCTCCTGCACTCATTAAAGCTCCCATCATAAGCATTCTCTTTGTATTCTTTTTCATAATTATAATCACCTCTTTAGAAAATATGTGGTACAAGTGTACCATTTTTATTATCTGTTGTTATTCTCCATTTATACCAGAAATTAAAAAATCTTTGATTCCTGTTCTTCTAATATCATTTTTATTATTAGCTACCGCAAGTTCTAATGCCTTATATTCTCCAATTAAATAAAGTTTTGTTTTACTTCTGGTGATTCCTGTATATATAAGTTTTCTATATAACATTTTCTTATAATCTCTAGTAAGTGGAATTACTACAATATCAAATTCACTACCTTGAGACTTATGAATACTAATTGCGTAGGCTAGTTTAAATTTATAAAAATTAGCTGGTGTATATTTAACAATATTGTTATCAAAATCTATATAAATTTCTTTGTTAGGTCTTGTGACAATTCTAGTAATGATACCTATATCGCCATTATAAACATTATCATCTGGCATATTTGTAAGTTGAATTACTTTGTCACCTTCTCTATAAGTAACTTCACCTACTTTTATTTCTGCTTTTTTTGCTTCTTTTTTATTAAATATTTTTTGTACATTTTGATTTATCAAGTCTATTCCATTTTGTGTCTTATACATTGGAGCTAATATTTGAAAATTTTTATAAGAATAGTCTTTATAAGTAGATGATACATCACAAATGTAATTCATAATCTCAGAACTATCGCATTCAATAAAAGTTAAATCATCACTTTCATTAAATAGATCTTTACATAATGAATCGTTACGTATATCTGATGATAAAGTTATAATATTAGAATCCGCTCCTTGACGATACAGTTCTTTTAGTTCTATAACTGGTAGGACATTGGAGCAAATAAAATCATGTAAAAGTTGTCCTGGGCCAACACTAGGTAATTGATCATAATCGCCAACTAATATTATTTTAGTATTAACACTTAAACCTCTTAATAAATTGCTGAATAAATAAGTATCTATCATACTAGCTTCATCAACTAAAACAAATTCAACCTTACTTTTATTATACTCATTTACTTGAAAAGTATCATTATCTTTATTCCATTTTAAAAAGCGATGAATAGTAGATGCTTTAAGTAAAGTTGTTTCACTCATTCTTTTTGCTGCTCTACCTGTTGGTGCTAGAAGTGCAACTTTATCTTGAAGTTTTTCATAACTTAGTTTGTTAACATCTTTATAAAGTTCTAATATTGCTTTAATAATTGTGGTCTTTCCTGTTCCAGGTCCACCAGTAATTATTAAAATGTTCTTGTAAAAAGATTCTTCTATTGCTTTTCTTTGATCTTTATTATAAGTGATTCTAAAGTAATCTTCTAGTTTTGTTATTCTAGAATCTAGATCTTTGCAAACATTATCTTTAGCGTGATTTAGAATTTGGAAACGTTTTACAATTAATGTTTCAGCTTCATACATTTCCATTACATAGTAGTTATCTTGGTATTTTTTTATTTTTAAGTTTAATATTAGTTCATTAATTCTTTCTTGAAAAATGTCTTTAGTAATTCTAACACCAAGGACACGTGGCAGATACGAATATATCTCATCTAGACTAAAATAACAATGTCCTAAAGTATTAGATAACTCTCTCATTATGTATAAAATAGATGCATCAATTCTTCTTTCATCATCAGGTTTTATACCGATTTTTTTGGAGATTGAATCAATTTTTTTATATGTCATTTCATAAACATCTTCAATTAACATATAAATATCTTCTTCTACAACTGAGATTGTTTTTTCTTTATAGTAATTGTAAACAATCATACTATCTTTAGTTGAAAATCCTAAGTTGTTCAAGTATAGAATCGTTTCATAGCTTGATTCATACTCCATTAATTTATCATGTAAAGTTTTAGCATTTTTCTCTGTGATAGTTGGAATTAATACTAAATTAGATGGATTTTCTAGAATAATAGAAAATGTATCTTTACCTAGAACATCAACAATTCTTTTAGCCTTTGCTTCACCTATTCCTTTAAATAATCCTCCTGATAAAAACTCAACTATTGAGTCTTTTTCTTCTGGCATTAATCTATCGTAGTGTTCTACTAAAAACTGTTCTCCATATTTTGGGTGATTCACTAATTTACCATAAAATTTATAAGTATCAACTTCATTTAATTCATGAAAATATCCAGTAAAGGTAATAGTACGGTTTATGTATATATCAAGTTCTTCATCGTTTGTTTCAGAAACTTTAAATATACCAATAATATAGCCTGAATCACTAGTAAATATACTTTTTCTATATTGTCCCTTAATATATACTTCTTCCATACTGCCTCCTATTTTATTTTGCCAATACAATATGGATATGAGATATCAGTAATTAAGACATCATAAAACTTATTATGTTCTAATTTACCTTCTATCTTAACATTTAGGAAATTTCCTGTATGTCCATAACTGTAACCATCTTTATATTGTTCTATTAAAACACTTTCACTTTTTCCAATGAATTTAGAAAAATAATTGTTCTCTAATTCTTTAGAAACCTCAAGTAGTTTTCTAGATCTTTTCTTTTTTTCTTCATTTGATAAATGATTTGGTAATTCTTCTGCTTTTGTACCATTTCTTAAAGAGAAAGGAAAAACATGTATTTTGGCAAAACCAATTTTCTTACAAGTTTCTATTGTTTTTTCAAACAATTTTTCATCTTCACCTGGGAAACCTACAATTACATCTGTTGTTATAGAAATCATAGGTCTAATTTTTCTTATCTGTTCTATCTTTTTAAAGTAATAATCTAAATCATATTTCCTATTCATAAGTTTTAGTATTTCATCACTACCTGCTTGCATAGGGATATGTAGGTGATCTACAATTACATCATTGTCTTTAATAATAGAAAGCACTCTGTCATTTAATTCTGTTATTTCAATAGAAGAAATACGTAGTCTTTTTAACCCTTCGATTTTTACTACTTCACTAAGTAAATCGGCAAAGTCATAATCTTTGTCATAACCATAGTTTCCTGTATGAATACCTGTTAAGACAACTTCTTGATACCCGTTTGATACTAAGTCATTAATTTCAGATATAACTTTATCTTTATCTTTACTACGACACTTACCACGTACGAAAGGAATGATGCAGTAACTACAAAAGTTGTCACAGCCATCTTGTATTTTTACAAAAGCACGCGTTCTTCCTGGAAATTCTTTAATATACATGTCTTCAAACTCTGTAAATCTATTAGAATATAGATCCTTGATTATATTTTTCTTTTCAAAGTATTGATGAATTAACTCTACTATTTTAGATTTATCTTTATTACCAATAACAATGTCAAGTCCTGGTATTTGATAATTTTTATTAGCTTCAATAAAACAGCCCATTGCGACTACACAAGCATCGGGATTATTTCTAATAGCTTGTCTTATCATCTTACGTGACTTGATATCTGAAGTGTTGGTAACTGTACATGTATTAATAATATAAACATCACAAACATCATGAAAGTCACATATTTCAAAACCATTGCTTTTTAATAAATTGGCAACAAACTCACTTTCATACATATTAACTTTACAACCTAATGTTAAAATTCCTACTTTCATACTACTTCCTCATTTCTAGCTAACATTATATCATTTTAAGCTTGAAGTGTAAATCAAACATTTATAAATATATATACTTATCTTTTAGTTTATTATTAGTTTTTTTCTATAAAATACATAAAAACAAATAAGATTTTTTCTTATTTGTTAATATTTCTTATTATAAATTTTATTTATCTTCGTTTTTTTCAGTGAATTTATCAAATTTGATAATGGTAGAGTCCTCTAAATTAGTTTTATTTAAAGATTCTATCAATTTCTTTTGTTCACGAGATAATTTCTTTGGTGTTATTACTTTTAAGATGATATACATATTACCTTTTGTTCTATGGTATTTATTATCAATTCCTTTACCTCTTATTCTTTGCTTATCGCCTGAATCACTACCAGCTGGAATTGTTAATTTAACGTTACCATAAAGAGTTGGAATTGTTTTTTTACAACCTAGGATTGCTTCTGTTATAGTTATTGGAACTTCTAGGTAAATATCATCACCGTCTCTTACAAAGTATTCATGTGAAGACACTACAAATTCTAAATATAAATCTCCATTTGGTCCCCCATTTGAACCTGGATTACCTTTTCCAGATACTCTTAGACGGTCTCCATTATCAATACCGGCAGGAATATTTACAGTAATAGTTTTGTTCTTTTTTATTTTTCCTTTACCGTGACAAGTACTACATTTTTTATCATATGTTTTTCCTGTTCCATTACAATATGAACAAGTTGTTTTAGAAACAAATGATCCTAAGATTGTATGTTGTTCAGTTGTTACAGTACCACTACCGTGACAATGATCACAAGTATGTTCTCCATGTCCACCACGGCCATCACAATCATCACAATCTTCTACAACATCAAGATTAATATCACGACTTGAACCAAATACAGCTTCTTCAAAACTGATTTCAAAATGCATCAATAAATCTGAACCACGAACTGCTCTGTTTCGTCCAGCTGTTGATCCACCAAATCCAGAGAATCCTCCACCAAAGATGTTATCAAATATATCACCAAAGTCAAAGTCACCGGCATCGAATCCTGCTCCACCAAATCCAGAAAAACCAGATCCAGCAGCACCAGATACTCCAGCATGACCATATTGATCATACATTTTGCGTTTTTGTTCATCGGATAGTACTTCATATGCTTCTTGTACTTCTTTAAATTTTTCTTCTGCATTTGGATTATCTTTATTTAAATCTGGATGGTATTTTTTTGCTAACTTCCTAAAAGCACTTTTTATCTCTTGAGCTGTTGCACTTTTAGAGACACCTAATACTTCATAATAGTCTCTTTTGTCAGCCATTTATATCACTTCCTTTTTACTTCTTGATATATTTTAGAAAACTCCGTAATATATTCATTAAATTTATCCATAGCTTTATCAATAACTTCTTTTTTAGATAAATCTATATCCATTATTTTTAACTCATCTAGTGGATCCATACTTCCTCCACTACTTAAGAATTTTATATATTTATCGACAAAACCAGCTTCATTTATTATCTTATCTGCAATTACAGTAGATGCAGCTAAGCTAGTAGCGTATTTATATACATAAAATCCATAGTAGAAATGAGGGATTCTTTCCCACTCATACTTAATTAAATCATCGACTATAACATGATCTTTAAAGTATTTTTTACATAAATTATAATATTTATCTTCTAGGAATTCATGTGTTAAAGCTTGATTATTTTCTCTAGCACTATAAACTTCCTTTTCAAATTCTGCAAACATAGTTTGACGTACAATTGTAGCATAATATAAACTCATTAAATTATCCAAGATAGCTAGTTTTTCTAAATTATCAGTACTATTTTCTAATAAATAATGATTTAATAATAATTCATTAGTAGTAGATGCTACTTCAGCAACAAATATTTTATAATTTGCATATATTCTATCATTATTTAGTTTAGAATAATAAGAATGCATTGAGTGACCTAACTCGTGAGCAAGAGTTGATACGTCAGTTAATTTATTTTCATAGTTTAGTAAGACATATGGAGCAGTGTCGTATGTACCTGCTGAATAAGCTCCTCCTCTTTTTCCTTTGTTGTTATAAACATCTATCCAAGAATTATCAAAAGCTTCATTTAATTTTGATATATAGTCATCACCTAAAATAGATAATGCATTTAAAACTAGTTTCTTTGCATCTTCATAAGAATATTCTTTGTCATAGTCACTTATTAAAGATGTATAAGTATCATATCTATGTAATTCGTCTAAACCCAATACATTTTTTATTGTACTAAAGTAGTTATTAATTACATCATCTCTTTCAGATACACTTTTTATTAAATTATCATAAACAGAGATATCAATTTTATCTGGATATAAATATCTTTCAATAGTAGATGAATAACCTCTAGCTTTAGTTACTGCTACATCACTATTTATATGACCAGAGTAAATAGATGTGATTGTGTTTTTATATTTAGCATATGTAGAAAATAAGGTATCAAATGCATCTTTTCTTACTCTTCTATCTTGCGATCTAATAAATGTAGTAAAGTTACTTTCTGTTAACTCTACCAAGTTTCCTTCCTCATCTTTAATAGATGGAAATGTCATATCTGTATCTGTTAGGCTTGTATATGATGAGTCTGAAGCAGTTAATGCATTACTCATCAACGATAGCATTTCTTCACCTTTTTGATCTAAGACGTGATCTTTAAAACGAAATAATTCATTAAAATACCTTTGATATTTTTTTAGTGATTCCTCATTTAAGTATGATTTAATAACTTCTTCATCTGTTTTATATAAAAGTGGTAAGAAGAAAGATGTTTTTAAAGAGTAATTATTAGAAACATCATCTATTTCTTGAACCATCTTTTGATAAGTAGCAACAGTTGTATCTTCGTCATGATGCCTATATGCATATGTAAATAGTTTATTGAAAAGTCGTTCTACTTCATCTTCTAAATTAAGATATGATTCTAATATTTCCTCACTTTCAAAGACATTAGTCTCATACTTTGAAAACTCTTCAATCTTATCTTTTAATATATCTAAGTCTTTATAAAAATCATCATTAGTTTTGTAAATTTTTGTTAAATCCCATTTATATTTATCATCAATACTACTTCTTGTACGTTGTTTTTGCATAATTTCTCCTATCTATATTTATTATTTAACAAAGCAAAGTTCTAGAATACTAGAACTTTTACTTCTTTTATTTTTCTTCGTAATCTGCATCTTTAACGTCTGAATCTTTTTTATCGTTGCTATCTTCAGTAGTATTTGTATCTGCTTGTTCTGCTCTTTCTTTATTTACTTGTTCATAAACTTTAGCTGCAAGTCCCATTGCTTTTTCACTTAATTTATCTTTCTTAGATTTTATATCTTCTATATCATCTTTTTCTAGAGATTCTTTTAAGTCTTTGATTAGTCCTTCAACTTCCTCTTTTTCTTTGCTATCAACTTTATCTCCAAGATCTTTTAGTGATTTTTCAGTTTGGAATACCATTTGTTCAGCTTCGTTTCTTACTTCAGCAGCTTCTTTTCTCTTTTCATCTGCTTCTTTATTTTCTTCAGCTTCTTTTCTCATTTTTTCTACTTCTTCATCAGTTAAGTTAGTAGATGAAGTAATTGTGATAGATTGTTCTTTGTTAGTTCCAAGATCTTTTGCTGTAACATTTACAATACCGTTTGCATCAATATCGAATTTAACTTCAATTTGAGGTACTCCTCTTGGTGCAGGTGGGATATTTGTAAGTTGGAATCTACCAAGTGTTTTGTTATCTGCAGCCATTGGACGTTCACCTTGTAATACATGAACATCTACAGCTGGTTGATTATCTGCAGCAGTTGAGAATACTTCACTCTTAGATGTTGGAATTGTTGTATTTCTAGGAATTAATGTTGTCATAACTCCACCTAAAGTTTCAAGTCCAAGTGATAATGGTGTAACATCAAGTAATACGATATCACTAACATCTCCAGTTAAGACACCACCTTGAATTGCAGCACCCATTGCTACTACTTCATCTGGGTTAACTTCACGTGATGGTTCTTTTCCTAATTCTTTACTAATTAAGTCATATACCATTGGTACACGAGTAGATCCACCAACGAAGATAACTTTATCAATGTCTTCTTTCTTCATCTTAGCATCTTTTAATGCTTTATGAACTGGTTCTAGAGTAGATTCTACTAAATCACGAATTAAATCTTCAAATTTAGCACGTGTTAATGTTACGTCTAAGTGAACTGGTTCTCCGTCATCACCTTTAGCAATAAATGGTGCTGAAATTTGTGTAGATACTACACCAGATAAGTCTTTCTTAGCTTTTTCTGCTGACTCTTTAAGTCTTTGCATTGCCATTTTATCTTTTGATAAGTCAATTCCATGTTCCTTTTTGAATTCAGAAACTAAGTAGTTGATAATTGCTTCATCGAAATCATCTCCACCTAAGTGGTTGTTACCATTTGTTGATTTAACTTCAAATACACCATCACCAAGTTCTAGAATAGAAACATCGAATGTACCTCCACCTAAGTCATATACTAAGATAGTTTGTCCATCTTCTTTATCTAGACCATATGCAAGTGCTGCTGCTGTAGGTTCATTGATAATTCTTTCAACTTCAAGTCCAGCAATTTTACCTGCGTTTTTAGTTGCTTGTCTTTGACTATCATTGAAGTATGCTGGAACTGTAATTACAGCTTTGTCTACTTTTTCCCCTAAATAGCTTTCTGCATAATCTTTTAAGTATGAAAGAATCATAGCTGATACTTCTTCTGGAGTATATTCTTTTCCTTCAGCTTCTACTTTCTTACTTGTACCCATTAATCTTTTAATAGATGAAATTGTATTTGGGTTAGTTAATGCTTGACGTTTTGCAGCATCACCAACTATTCTTTCTCCTTTTTTAAAAGCTACAACAGATGGAGTTGTTCTACCTCCTTCTGGGTTTGGAATTACTTTTGGTGCACCAGCCTCTAATACTGATACACATGAATTTGTTGTACCTAAATCTATACCTATAATTTTTGACATAATTTATCTCTCCTTCACTAATCTTTTTTATTTATTTTTACTGAGGCAGGACGAATAACCCTGTCTTTTAATTTATAACCTTTTAATAAAACTTCTAGGACAACATCGTCATCTTTTTCATTATCACAATCTGTCATTAGAGCTTCTTCTTCCATAGAATTAAAAGGTTCTCCAATATTATTTATTTCTTCTACTCCAAATTTCTTTAATGCTTCCCAAAGGGACGTTTTCATCATTTTAAATCCTGTTAAGAACTTTTTCATCTCATCAGTTAATTTATCTTCATTCTGAGAAGTAGCTCTTTCAAAATTATCTAATATTGGAATAATTTCAGAAATTAAATCCTGATTACAATATTTTTTATAGCTAGCAAACTCATCATCTTTTCTTTTTCTATAGTTAATTAGTTCAGCTTGTGTATACTTTACTTTTTCTTCTAATTCACTAACTTCTTTTTTTAATTTATCATTTTCTTCTTGTAATTTATTATGTTTATTATGCTTTTTTTCATGTTCCTTGCATTTACATTCTTCTTTGCAACAATCATGTTTTTCAGCTTTTTGTTCAACTTTTTTTTCTTTTTTCTCTTCTGTTTTTTCCATACGCTCTCCTTCACCTCTAGTCAGATTTTTCTATGTTTTCTTTTAAGAACTCTAACATAGAAACAACTCTTTCATAGTCCATTCTTTTAGGACCTACGATTGCTAAAGTGCTCTCTTCATTATTATTATTCTTAAATGTTGTTTTTATTACGGTAACATCTTCATCTATATTGCTTTCGCTACCGATGTAGACTTTAATGTTTCTATCTTCATCTTCTTGAATTTCACGTAGTGTTTCTTTATCATCAAGCTTTTCATAAATATTTTTGATTTTATCAACATTACTAAATTCAGGTTGATTTAAGAATTTTGTTCTTCCAACTATATTGACATCATCAGTAGCAAAATCACTGAATACAGTATAAAAAGCATTGTATAGTTGTTCATGTTGAGCTACATATTTACCTATAATTGGTTTAACTTCGTACTCTAGCTTTTGACTTACTTCGTCAATTGGAGTACCAACTATTAAAGAATTTATTAAACTAACAGTTTTTTGAATCTCATCAAGAGATACATGATTTAATTTAATCTCTTTATGTTCTACATGACCTTTATCTGTAACAACAATAACAATCATACTATTTTCATTCATTGGAACAACTTCAATCTTTTTTAACAGGTTATCATGTGATCTTGTTCCTAACGAAATAGTAGCATAGTTAGTCATATCTGATATAACTTGCAAGCTTTTACTAATACAATCTGCTAAAGGAAGTTGTTGATTACGGAAAATAATTTGTAATTTTAACATATCTTCAGCATTCATCTTTTTTAATTCCATTAGGTGATCAACATAGTATCTATAACCAGCTTCACTTGGAATTCTTCCAGATGATGTATGTGTTTTTTCTAAAAGTCCTGCTTCTTCTAAATCAGACATTTCATTTCTAACCGTTGCACTAGAACATTTTAGCTTTTTACATATACTATTTGAACTAATTGGTTTTGCTAGTTTTACATAATGTTCAACTATTAACTTTAAAATATTTTCTTGTCTTTTAGTTAACATTATCATCCCTCCTAGCACTATATATTTATGAGTGCTAATATAATTGTATGACAAAAGTTAGCACTTGTCAATAATATTTGCTAACTTTTTTCGACATATTTAATTTTTGCTTTTTTAGAAAATTTTAATTCACTAGTTTTCTTTATAAACTCACTTGTTATTAAAGGTATATAAAGAAAAAAAGAAGAATTAAGCTTCTTCTTTTGCAATAACAGTTTGTTTTTTGTAACTACCACATTTTTTACAAACTCTATGAGGTTTAATCATTTCTCCACAAGTAGGGCATTTTGTCATACCAGGAGCAGTCATAGCTTTATGAGCTTGTCTTGTTCTTTTTCTAGTTTTTGAAACTTTACGAAATGGTACAGCAAACATTTGAATATCTAACTTCATCATAATATCACTCCTTTTTATCAAAATTTTTTAATAAATCATGAAAAGGATTATTTTCTAAGGAAACCTCATCCTCACTCATTAATTTCCATCCATCCCCATGAAATTCACTGAGATTCGTAACCTTAGTAAACTTTAAGGGAACCTCTAGTACAATATTTTCCCACAAAAACTCGAATAAATCAAGTCTATTTTCATCATTTATCAAGTTTTCTTCAATATAATCATCATATTGGAATGAAAATGGATACTCTACTTCATCAAGTGAAACATCATCTAAAATTATCATAGTACCTGATGCTTCAATTTCTGCATATAATTTTTCTTCAACATTATAGTAGATTTTCCCTTCAACTTTTATATTATCTAATTTTCTTACTTTGGTATTAGAAAAATAAGTATTAGGAATATTAAATGTATCATTAATAACATATGAATCTTTTAAATTAAAATCTATATACATATATTACTTGCTCCTATTCTGATAGTTTTTTATAAATTCATCTCTATATTCTAATATATTATCATTTTTAATAGCTTCGCGTAAATCTTCTGTTAGTTTTATTAAAAATCTAATATTATGAATTGATAGTAATGAACCACCTAGGCTTTCTCCAACGGATATTAAGTGTCTAATATATCCTTTTGTATAGTTTTTACAGCAGTAGCAATCACACCCTTCTTCAATAGGAGTGAAATCTTCTATGAACTTCGCATTATTTAAGTTTATTTTGCCATGATGAGTAAAAGCTTGACCATGTCTTGCGATACGAGTTGGTAGAACACAATCAAAAATGTCAACTCCTCTAATTACGCCTTCAATGATATCTATAGGATCACCTATTCCCATCAAATATCTAACTTTGTCTTTTGGTAAATATGGTATTGAGTAATCAATTGCTTTATACATATCTTCTTTAGATTCACCATCATTAGCTACTCCTCCAATACTATATCCATCAAAATTCATCTTTACTGTTTCAGTTGCAGAGAATTTTCTCAAATCCTCATATGGACCACCTTGAACAATTCCAAATAAAGATTGATTAGGATTGGAATGAACTTTTTTACCACGTTCAGCCCATCTTAGGGTTCTTTCAATACTATTTTTTAAGTATTCATGTGAAGCACTTGCAGGAGGGCATTCATCAAAACTCATTGCTATATCACTATCTAATTTATTTTGAATTTGAATAGATTTTTCTGGAGTTAAAAATAATTTTTTACCATCAATATGACTTTTAAAATGAACTCCCTCTTCTGTTATATCTTTTTCTTTATTTTTGGCAAGGGAAAACACTTGGAAACCGCCACTATCTGTTAATATAGGTCCATCATAATTCATAAATTTATGAAGTCCACCAGCATGATCGATAACATCTTCTCCCGGTCTTAACCATAAATGATATGTATTAGATAGAATAATACCAGAATTACAATTTTTTACTTGGTCGACCGTAAGACCTTTCACTGCAGCCCTTGTACCAACTGGCATAAACATCGGTGTTTCGCAAACACCATAGTTTGTTTCTAGTGTTCCTAGTCTTGCTTTTGTATTTTTTTCTTCTTTTAATAAGTTATATTTTATTTTCATATATACACCTCAATATTATTAAAACTATTTTATAAACATTGCATCTCCAAATGAGAAGAATCTGTATTTTTCTTTTACAGCTATATTATAAGCATTTAGAATATTATCTTTTCCTGCTAAAGCAGAAACAAGCATTACAAGTGTAGACTTTGGTAGGTGGAAATTTGTTATTAATCTATCTACTGCTTTAAATTCATATCCAGGATATATAAATATATCTGTCCAACCACTGCACTCTCTAAATTCACCATATTTCGTCATAACAGTTTCTAAAACTCTTGTACTCGTTGTACCAACACTTACTATTTTTTTATGTTTTTCTTTTGTCTTTTTTAAGGTTTCAGCAACTTCTTTAGTCATATGATAGTATTCACTATGCATTTTATGTTTAGTTACATCAGAAACACTAACAGGTCTAAATGTACCAAGTCCTACATGAAGGGTAACGTAACATATATTAATTCCTTTATCTTCTATTTTCTTTAAAAGATCTTTTGTAAAATGTAGTCCTGCGGTTGGTGCTGCGGCACTTCCTACTTCTTTAGCATACACAGTTTGATATCTAGATTGATCATTTAGTTTTTCATGAATATATGGTGGTAATGGCATAGTTCCTAATTTATCTAATATTTCATATAAAATACCATCATATATTAATGTAAAGTGTCTAATGCCATCATCTAATTCTTTGATACATTTTGCTTTTAACAAGCCATCACCAAAGCTAACAACTGTACCAACTTTTATTCTGCGTGCAGGTTTAGTTAGGCATTCCCAATCGTCTTTTTCAATATTTTTTAAGAGTAATATTTCTATTACGGCTTTTGTTTCTTCTTTTTCTCCGATTAATCTTGCTGGCAAAACCTTGGTATCATTTAAAACAAGAGTATCACCTTTTTCTAAGTAATCTATAATATCTGTAAAATGTTTATGTTCTACTTCTCCTGTTTTTTTATCTAAAACCATTAGTCTTGATGAATCTCTTTTTTCAAGTGGTGTTTGGGCAATTAATTCCTCGGGTAAATTATAATCAAAATCATCTGTTTTCATACTATCAACTTCTTTCTATAAAGTAAAACCTGTTTCTTTAACGAACTCTTCAAATGTATCTTCAAACTTTATTTTGGCTACTTCATCATCCAACTCTTTAACTGATCTATCATGAATAAACTTTTGCATTTGTTGTTGTTCGTTTAAAGGATATTTCCATTCTGTTAATTCTAAATATTTTAATCTTCTATCGTTTCTTGGTGTCTTTTTACATATTTCATGTAATGTTTCGGGCGTATACATTTCAAAACATTGTCTTTGATATTCAATAACGCCTATAGAACTATAACATGAAAGTAGAGCTATTTCTTCATTTGTTAGGCTTTCTGTTTTTTCTTGATATTGGTCCATTAATATTGCTGCCGATAAAATAGAAGCTAACTTTTGAAATTCTGTATATTCGTTATAAATAAGATTTGCAACTTTCATGAATCGATCATTATGTTCTAAATTTATAAGTGAAGGAACTGCTTCATCTAAGCAATTATAATATATTGTATAAGCATCATTTTTTTCTATACTATTTTTAATGATTCCACTAAGTTCTTGATAATTAAGTTTTTGTTTCATAATAACTACCTATCGTTACGATTTCTTCCTAAGATTTGATATCCGTAGTCAGTGACTATTCTTCCTCTACTTGTTCTTTTTAAAAAGCCTTGTTGTAGTAGATATGGTTCATAAACATCTTCAATTGTGGTTGCTTCTTCTCCAATTGAACTACTAATAGCATCTATTCCCACTGGTCCACCATTAAATTTATCAATAATAGTTAAAAGTAGATCTCTATCTGTACTATCTAGACCATTTTTATCTACTTTTAATCTTTCAAGCGCAATTTCTGTTATTTCTTTATCGATAACACCGTTTCCTAGGACATTGGCAAAATCACGTACTCTTTTTAAAAGTCTATTGGCAATTCTTGGTGTTCCCCTACTTCTACTGGCAAGTTCAACTGCAGCCTCTTTATCTATCTCTGTTCCTAGAACTCTTGCGGTTCTTTCAATAATTTGAGTTAATTCAGGTACTGTATAGAACTGTAGTTTTGAAACAATTCCGAATCTATCTCTTAATGGAGAAGTTAAATCTCCTGACCTAGTTGTTGCTCCAACCAAGGTAAATGGTGGCAAATCTATTTTTATATTTCTACTATTTCCATCGCTACCAATAATAATATCTAGTGTAAAGTCTTCCATTGCAGGATATAGTATTTCTTCAATAAATTTAGGCATTCTGTGAATTTCATCAATAAATAATACATCACCAGGTTCTAGTGTAGATAAAACAGCTGCCAAATCGCCTGATTTTTCTATACTTGGACCACTTGCTGTTTTAATATTAGTTCCCATTTCATTAGCAATTATATAAGCAAGAGTAGTTTTTCCAAGTCCAGGAGGCCCATATAGTAAAACATGATCTAAGGCTTCTTTACGCATTTTAGCAGCTTCAATAAAGACTTTGATATTTTCTTTTACTTCAGTTTGTCCAATGTACTCATCTAAAATCTCTGGTCGAATAGAATTATCTAGAATTCCATCGTCTTTTACCTCTACATTTCTAACGACACTTTCTTCCATTATTATCCCTCCTACTATCTAAAACATAATAGTTACTATTACATCTTTTACTTATTTCAACTCTAAAAATACTATCCATAAATTTTTCTCTATCTATAATATAAGATTTATCATTGATAGCCATAAGTAAAGATGTATACAAGTATTCTTGTATATCATTTTGAAAATCATAAATATTATTATTCATTTCATGAATTTGATAAATACCATGTATTAATTTTTTATACTTCGTCGATGGTATATCAACGGTTACTTTCCATTCACTATTTGCAGTCCAAAAGAACTCTAAGCTACTTTCAAAAGCTCTTTGTTCTAAGACATCACTTATTTTTGTTACTTTTTTCATAAATTTATTTTAAGAGTAATTTTAAAGATTCTTTGACTTGAGATTCTATTGGAAGAGTACTATCAACCTTTGAAACAACTGTTTTTATTTCTTTTTCTTTATAACCTAGTCCTTTTAGTACCTCAATTAATTCATCTTTATTATCTTCTTCTATATTATTAGCAATTACTCCTAGTTTTCCTTTCAAATCTAAAATCATTTGTTTTGCAAGTTTATCACCAATCTTAGGAAACTTTTTTAAATATAATACATTTTCTCTTTCGATTGCGTCCATTATACCTTCTGGTGTTGCGGCTGCTAAAATAGGAAGTGCCATCTTACAACCTAGTCCTTTTACTCCGATAAGTTTAAGAAATAGGTTTTTTTCGTCTTTATTTTGGAATCCAAATAAGCTATTATCATCTTCTTTAATTTGTTGATAAGTAAAAATTTTATATTCCTTGTTTTCTTGATATGAATATGGATTTGGAACATAAATGATATATCCTATTCCATTGTTTTCAATAACTACATGGTCATATTCAATGCTTGCAATTTTACCTGTTATATAATCATACATAGTATCTTCCTCCTTTCTATATTCTATCATTAATACAAACATTTGTACAGAAAAAAAGAACCTATCAGTTCTTTAATTACTACTTAGATTAACACTGTCTACTATTATTTTTCCGTGGTAATGTTTTCCTAAGACATTATTAGAAGCATTTTCTTTAATCCACATTCTAATATCATAGTTAGCTTGTGACTGTGATGCAATAACACCTTCAGCAACAACATAATCATTAGAATCCTTATCACTTAATAAGAAACTATTATCATTACCTACTTTTACTTTTATATCAGAAAAATCAAGTAAATTATTCTGACAACCATCTTTTTCAATCATATCTGTATCATTTACTATTCTTATTTTATATGATGCATCTAAGGTTCCTGTATTAGTGATAGTGAATGTATATGGTTTTTCTTTAGCTCCTTCTTCATCAGATTCTGGATAAGCTCCATTTAGATTGATTACATTTCCGTCTTTATTTTCACTAAAGTCTATTTTTAATGTACCTACTGTAATTGTATTATAATTTTCAGATTTAACTGTTGTTGAAAAGATAGCGTAAGCTGTAGATATCATTAACATTAAAACTAAAAATATAGAAAATATAATCCATTTTATTTCCCTAGACATTATTTTTGATAAGTAACCTTTTTGATTTTCATTCTTTTCTTTTTTATGATAATTATTAATTTTAATTTTTCTTCTATTTCTATTTGCCATTTTATCACTTACCTTACTATACTTATAGCATCATTATAACATAAAAAGAATATCCAGTATAGATATTCTTTTAGTTTTTTTGACTAATAATTAATGACTCAATGGCTACTGACTGATCTATTTTACCTGTTTTTATTTTTAAATCTATATCAGCTAAAAGATGAGTGAATTCATAGATATCCTTATTTGAATATAAAACTCCATACTCTGCCATCTTTTTTATTTGATATGTTGATTTAACGCCTAGGGAACTTGCAATTTCTTGATTAGATAATCCTCTGTTTTTTAGAATCTTTACTTGATGAATTAATCTAATCTGAGATGCTAGTAAACCTATTATAGAATAGACATCCATTTGATATTTTTTTAATTTTTCATAATCTTGTAGGGCTTTTCTTTTATCTTTACTAATAATTGAATTAGTCATTGAATATAGAACTTCACTTGAATCTCCTAATTTTTCAACAACTAATAGATCAATATCTTCTCTGCTAATTTTTTTTGTATCAAATCTATATATTTGCAATTTATCGCATTCACTATCTAATTTAGTAATATCTTCTTTACATAAATCAATTAAATGGTTAATATCACTTGTACTAATCTCATATCCAGATAGTTTTTCTTTTACAAATTTTTCTGGATTCATTTCAATTTTTAGGTACTCTATATTTTTATTTTTCTTGATATTTTTGATAAAAGTAAGTCTACTATCTAGTTTATTACTAGTTATAATTAAAAGATTGTCTGGATTAGAATTATCAATGTATTTTTGTAAGTGGTTTAGCTCTTTTTCACTTGCATTTAGAAAAGCATTTCTAATAATTATTATTTTTTTATCACTTAGAAATGAATATGTATCTAAATCTTCTAGGGCAAGTTCCAGACTAGATTCTTCTAAATCGTAAGTAGCCTGGTATTGTCCTTCAAAGCCTTGTTTTTTTATCATTTCAGTTATTTTTTTTGATAGAGCTAAATCATCACTACATTCTAATAAATAATTACTCTGCATTTTCTAATTCTTTCTCGATGTCATCAAATATTTGATCTAAACATTCAATAGTTTTTCCTCCACCTTGAGCAAAAGTAGGACTTCCTCCTCCATTACCACCTGCTATAGTTGATGCTTCTTTGACAATGAATCCAGCATTAACTGAACAATTGCTTCTTGCAATAAATAAAACACTTGTTAAATCTTTTACGTTAGCAAAGAAGACAAAGCCTTTATCCATTTCATTAACTAGAGAATCAGCTACTGTTTTTAGAATATTTATATCTTCATTTTCTACTCTCATAATAATTCCAGAGATGTTGTTGTATTTTCTAATTTGATTTTTATAAATATCTAGATTTTCTAAAGATTTATTCTTTTTTAGTTCATTATATTTCTTTTCTAAGTCTTTAACTTCTTTTTGAATGTATGAAAGTTCGTTTTTATTAAATATAATATCTTTGTATGATACTGGTTTTGAATTATCTATTTCAACGTCAAATTCTAGGTCTATTTCTTCTTTTTTTGCTTCTGATAAAATTTCTTTGGCTTTCATTAATAATTTTATCATTTCATCGTTATATGGTTTAATTACATCAAATAATTGTTGTTCAGCACGTGATGCAGTTGCAGCTTCTATTCTATATGTGTTACTTCCTTTTGATTCAAAGTTATAAATGGCAAAATTTCTAATGTCTGATGTATTAGCAGCATGAGTACCACCACATAATTCTATTGATTTACCAATTTTTACAACACGAACTTTATCACCGTATTTTTCATTAAATAAAGCCATTGCACCTAATTCTTTGGCAGCATCAATTGGCATAACCTCAGTTGAAACGATAATTTTTTTTGCTATTTCATTGTTTACATATTCCTCTACTTTAACAAGGTCATCATCGGAAATTTTTCCAGAATAAGTGAAATCAAAACGAAGGCGTTCATCATCGACATAACTACCTGCTTGTTTAATTGTTTTAGACACGACTTGTTGTAATGCAAGTTGTAATAGATGTACACTTGAATGGTTTGCTTCTATTCTACGGCGTCTATCTTTATCAACAACTAATTCACAGTCATCATTTACTTTTATTTCTCCATCTAATAGTCTAACTTTATGAATATTTTGACCATTTGGTCCTTTGAATACATCAACTACACGAGCTTTAAAATTCTTACCAATAATCATTCCGGTATCACTAACTTGACCGCCTGCTTCAGCATAGAAACAAGTTCTTTTTAATGCAATATATCCATCATGATCTAGTGATTTTTCTAAATTATCTTTAGAAAATATCGCAAGTACATTACTTTTAACACGATAAAGTCCATAGACAAATTTACTTTCTTTAGTAAAGTCTAATAGTACTTTCTTTTGAGAAGCCATTGCTGATTTATTTTTAGCGTTTTTCTTAGCTAATTCTCTTTGAGCTTTCATGTATTTATCAAATTCATCTTTATCTGTAGTGTAACCTAATTCCTCTAAATATTCTAGGGTAAGTTCAAATGGGAATCCATAAGTATCATATAATTTAAAGGCATCTTCTCCACTGATCTTACCATCATTAGAGTTTTTAACTAATTCTTTTAATCTAGCTTCTCCTGCATCTAATGTTTTAAAGAATAATTTTTCTTCTTCTAATACTTGTGTTTCTATAAATGGTCTTTTTTCTTTTAGATTAGGATAGAATTCTCCCATAACATCTACAACATCTGAAACTAGTTTATACATAAATGGTTCTTTTAGATTTAGATGTTGTCCCATTCTAATACTACGACGTAACAATCTTCTTAAAACATAACCTCTACCTACATTTTCAAAAGTTGCTCCATCTGATAAGGCAAAAGTGATAGCTCTTATATGGTCTACTATTACTTTTATTTCTTTTTGAGAAGCATATAAAACTCCTGTTAGTTCTTCTACATGTTTTATCATAGGTTGGAATAAGTCTGTATCAAAGTTACTATCTACATCTTGGAAAATAACTGCCCAACGTTCAAGTCCTGCACCTGTATCAATATTTTTATGAGGAAGTTCTTTATAATTTTTTCTTGCTACTCCTTCTTTTGAATTGTATTGACTAAATACATTATTCCAAATTTCTATGTAACGTTCTTGTTCTTCATCGTTTTTGAATTTTTCTAATGCTGTACCATCTTTATCATATTTTTCTCCTCTATCAAAGAAAATTTCTGAATCAGGTCCACATGGTCCTTCTCCTATCTCCCAAAAGTTTTCTTCTAGTTTTATGATATGATCTTCAATAAATCCTACTTCTACCCATTTATCATAACTAGCTTGATCTTCTGGATATACTGTAACATATAACAATTCTTTAGGTATCGCAAACCATTTTTCTGATGTTAATAGTTCAAAGGCAAACTCGATCGCTTCTTCTTTAAAGTAATCACCAATAGAAAAGTTACCCATCATTTCAAAGAATGTTTGGTGTCTTTTTGTTACTCCTACATTTTCTATATCGTTAGTTCTGATACATTTTTGAATACTTGTAATTCTTTTTGCATCAGGTACAACAGTTCCATCAAAATATTTTTTTAATGGTGTAACTCCTGCATTAATCCATAGTAGGCTATCATCATTAATAGGTACTAATGGTGCAGACGGAAATACTTTATGTCCTTTTTCGACAAAGAAATCAAGCCACATCTTTCTAATTTCATTACTTGTCATTTTCTTCATTTTGCATACCTCCAATTTCATTTAATATTTGATCTAATCTTTTATGATAGTCATCTATACTACCATTGTTTAGAATAAAGTAATCAGCCATAGAAATAGGTCCACCTTTTGCAAGATTTTCTATCTCTGAAATATCTCTTTTAGTAATTTCTTTTTTATTCAATGGTCTAACCTTTCTAGTACCAACTCTTTCATATCTAATATTTTTATCAGTTACAATTGCGATAATTTTAAGCATATCGCCGAATGTTTCTTTTAAGACTAGATATTCGTCCCAAGAATATAATCCATCTAGAACTGTATCATTATTCTTAATACTTTCTTTAATTTTGGGAAGAAGTAAAATAGCCATTGCTGCCATACCATGTTCATTTCTTAAGCGTTCTCTCATCATTTTTTCATTATCTGGATTTATTTCTAATCCTTCACTTTTTAGTGTATCTAATACTACTCCACCAAAATAAATTTTATTGAAACCCTCTTTTTCTAGATAATCGGAAGCTACACTCTTACCGCTTCCACTCATTCCTACAATAGCAATTAACTTTTTCATAACATCCTCCTCTTTTTAATACAAATAAAAGACCAAATCTAGGAGGACATAATGCCCGGTACCATCCTAAATACGGTCTTAATTCTGATAAAGGTCTCCCTTTTAAAACTAAAAAGTAGCTTTCATAAAAGTATTAGACTAATTTCCACCAAACATTAGCTCTCTATACTAATAACTGTTTATTACTTTTCTTTTATTATTGTTTTAATTATCTTTTAATTTTTGCATAACTTCTACCTTTTCATCGATGAAGGTGAAGACTACTTTTATTGTTGCAATTACAGGTGTTGCGATAATCATACCTATAATACCAAAGAAATGCTCAAAAATCAATAAGCCAAGCATAATTGTTACAGGGTGAAGACTCATCGCATGTCCCATTATCAATGGTTGATAGAAATTGTTTTCTAATAGTTGTACTACTACAATTGATATGATACAGAATATTCCAACAAGTGGAGAAATTGTAAATCCAACTAGTACTGCTGGTATAGCTCCAATATATGGACCAAAATATGGAATTACATCAGTAATAGCACAGAAGAAAGCAAAGATAAGTGGTGCTTTTAATCCTGCTAAAGTTAGTCCGATACTTTGAGTAATAAATACTAAAAGCATAACAGTAAGTACTCCTGTAACATATCCTCTTAGAGAATGATTAACTCTAGACATTAATTCTTTAGCATCAGATAAATATCTTTTAGGCACAAATTCATAGATAACATCGTTAACTTTATCAAAGTCATATAACATATAGAAACCTATCATTATTCCTAAAATTAAGAACATTCCACCACTAACTATATTCTTACCACAAACAAGAAGCATATTAGGAATTCTAGTAGTTAGACTAGTTCCAAAGTTTTCTAAGTGAGAATATACTTGTTCTTTTACAATATTTGTATCAAAACTACCATTTCCAAATACATTTAAAACATTATTAACAACTTTCTTGAAATCTGCTAGAATACTAGGAATAGTTGTAATAAAGTCTTTTACCTGTTCTATTAAAGATGGTGTTAAAAGTGCAAAGAATAAAACAAGTAGACCTATAAATATAAGATAAACTAATATACAGGCCACTACCCTTGGTATTTTTTTCTTTTGTAAAAACTTAACTACTGGATCAAATAACCAAGCAATAATCAATCCAATAAATACTGGTGAAATAACTATAAATATCTCTTTTAATATTTTTAAAATATTCAACTCTTTCATTAAAGATAATATTAAAGAAACCACAGCAATAACTACTATAATAAAGCCCACTTTTAAAATTTTATTAGAAGTAGATATTACACCATTTAAACCTTCAATATCTAATTCTTCTTTTTTTCTTCGCATATTATCACACTCCTACTTTTATTATAGCATAATTAGATAAGAAATAAGAATAATATTTTTAAGATATTAGTTTTAATTATGAAAAAGTAAGTAAGTTATTTTACTTTTCCCTTATTTTATATATAATAAAGGTGGTGAAGAATTATGTATATAATAAGAAATAATATAGATGATGAACAAATTATAAAAAATTCAAGATTTATTACTCGTCTTGTAAAAATTACTAAAAAAGATGAGGTAGAAGATATTTTAAATAATGTAAAAAAAGAATATCCAAAGGCAACACATTATTGTTATGCTTATATAGTTAATGATTATAAAAAAGCAAGTGATGATGGTGAACCTGGTGGCACTGCTGGTATGCCTATTTTGAATGTTTTAGAAAAAGAAGATATGACATCAGTTATTGCGATAGTTGTTCGTTACTTTGGTGGAATAAAATTAGGAGCTGGAGGTTTGGTTAGGGCTTATTCTTCATCAGTTAGAGATACTTTAAAAAAGGCAGATAAAATTCTATTAATTGAGGGAGTGCAAATTAAAATTACAATACCATATGATAGACAAAATGAACTTAATTATATTCTAAAGGATAGTGAAATAGTTGATAAAACCTTTACAGATAAAGTTACATATATTATAAATTGTAGTAAAGAAATGTCAAAAAAATTACATCAGTATAATCCAATAATAATTAAAGAAACATATATAGAAAAAAAAGATTCATAGGCTACCTATGAATTTTTATTACTCTACTTTTCTATGTAAATAACAAATATAGTTATTATTTTCCTTTTAAAAAACTAGAAGTATGATTAATTGCAACCTAAACCACCATAATCCGACACATAACAGCCATGTCCATTAGTACTTGTTGTAGGCATTGACCAGCAACTTACAATTCCACCCAAATTAGCACCACAATGCTCAGAAGTACCCAAACATGATCGATAACAATCTATAGTGTCTGAGGTGTATCTGCAGTCACTATTTGAGAAAGCTTCTTTGATGTGATTTTTTTCTACACTATAATTGTTTGACTTAAAACAATATGCTTTTCTGTCTTTTAAAAAAATACATACTCCTTTTTTACTTGCAAATACATTTCCTGTTTGATTAACGTCTGCTGTTGCTAAATCAAAATATTGATTGTCTGCCTTCTTATATAGTTCATCAATAGCTTGCTGTGTAGTTGTTGCTGATAATCCACTTGATGCATTAGAATATGAAACGTTAGTTGCCACTACTGTTGATGCATATACTCCCCCACCTGTAATTATTCCTCCTAATACCATTCCTGTTCCTAATGTTTTTATCATATCTTTATTCTTTTCTTTCATACTTTCCTCATACTTTCCACAACCTTTACTTATCTTACTAATTAGATTGTACCCCCACCCAGTGAATTTTGTCAACCCTTATTTTGTAGGCTGTTTACGGTAATTTATTTCCTAAATTTAGAATTTCTTGATGGTTATTTACATTGACATTAGTCAAGGTTGAATTTCATTTCTGATTTTTTCTTCAAATTCAACTATTTTTTTTAAGAGTAGAAAACGTTGGTCAAAAAAAGAGCATTTTTAGATATTATAAAACTAAAAACGCTCTTGGTTAAAATGATAAATAATATTTTTTATTTACTATAATTTTTTACAAAACTTTTAATACCTTGAACCTTGTCTAACTTGCCCCTTTCTATTAGATCAAGTGTATCTTCTTTAGAAATAATGTTATGATCTAGCTCTATTTTCATTATATCTAGAGCAACTTTATTTTTGTTGTAATCAGTCTTTTGTATTTCTGTTGTAACATCTAAAATATCTTCAATAGTTTTTGGTACTCCACCTAAGGTTTTAGATAGAATTGGACTGTTATACATTATTTTAGTTACGACGGTTGATTCTTTAAATAGTTCTACATTTCTTAATGGGATAGCAAGAATAATTAAGATTAAAAACATCACAATATATCCTTCTAAAATACCAAATATAAATCCAAGTATTTTAGATGGTAGAGTTAAAATAATAGTTATATCTACTAGTTTTTGAATAATACCAGTTAATTTAAATATGATTGTCGCGATAGAAAAAAGTATTGTTGCGATAAATATAAAGGCAATTAACTGATAAACTAAAATATTTAATGTTTGTAAACCATCAAAGGAAAAGAATGGAAACCATTTACATAAAACTAAACCTATTTTATCTTTTAAGAGAAAAGATATTATATAAACTAGGATTGTCCCTATGAAAACAACACTTTCTTTTAAGAATCCCTTTTTTAATCCCATTACTCCAGACGAAATAATTAATAATATTACAATAACGCTAAAAATATTCATTAATTTTACCTTCTTTCTCTAATATTATAGCATATTTTTTTTATTTTCGTTATAATAATAGTGAGGTGATTAAATGAACGTTGTAATCAGAGTAAATGATGAGATAAAACAAAAGATGATTGAATATTATAAAGATAAAGTTCGTGATAAGAAGATACCATATGTTGTATTTCAGGCACAAGAAGAAGATACAGTAATTACTATGTATGAATCTGGAAAAGTAATGTTTCAAGGAACTTCAGCTGATGTTGACGCTTCTATGTGGGGTGTTGCATTAGAAAAGTCAAAAGATAAGGAAAAACCTAAAATAGATGAAAAGTATCACAATTGTTCTTCTGTTGGTAGTGATGAAGTTGGTACGGGGGATTATTTTGGTCCTATTGTTGTTACTGCGAGTTACGTAACAAAAGATGATGTTTCTTTTTTAGATGAATTAGGTGTTGGAGATTCTAAAAAAATAAATGATGAAAAGATTAAAAAGATTGCTCCGGAGATTGCTAAAAGAGTTAAATATAGAAGTGTTATTTTATCTAATAAAGAATATAATGAAAAATATACAAAAGATGTTAATATGAATAAAATTAAAGCAATTATGCATAATAGAGTTTTGTATCAATTAGTTAATGAAGAAAAGCCAAAATATGATTATATAATAGTTGATGAATTTGCTAGAGAAGCTAGATATTATGATTACTTAAAAGATATACCCAATGTTCAAAGAGATATTACTTTTATGACAAAAGCAGAAGATAAGAATTTAGCTGTTGCTTGTTCTTCTATTATTAGTAGATATTTATTTTTAAAAGAATTTGATAAGTTGTGTGATGAAATTCATATTCCTCTAGTTAAAGGTGCATCTAAGGAGGTCGATAAGATTGGCGAAGAAGTAGTCGAAAAATACGGTGAAGAAAAGCTTAAAGATATTGCTAAGCTAAATTTCAAGAACACAGAAAGAATATTACATACTATGATATATTAAGAATCGTTTCAAAGGACGATTTTTTTATATTAAACTTAAAAACCTCACTTTTAAGCGAGGTTTTAATTTTAATCATTTTAACTTTCTTTGTTAATTACTACTACTGCTCGAGCACCAAAGTCTGTACTTGTAGTATTCCATGCACCTATATTACCACCATAAGCAATGGTATAGGATTTAGTACCATCAGTTGAAGCTGACATTGTCCAATATCCATTATTTTTCTCATCAGTAGCATCATCATTTGTACCACCATAGGATGTTGAAGATTTTAAATAATTGCTCATCCAAATTGGACAAGTTTTTTCTGCAGCTGTACATCCAAGTGTCATAGCCTCTTGTAATGTTACCATTCTTGCTTTGGCTACTTTTTCAGTTAATGTATAAGAATTAGCTGTACAAGCTGTATCGCTACATCCAGTAAAAGCATTAGTGTTATTAAAGTTTGTTGTACCCATTGTATATGTCTGGTCATTCACATTAGTCCAGTCTTTAGTTTTATCTTCTAGTGTTGGTAAAATTGTTGATGGGCCTTTTGTACTGTCATTGGCATCAAGATACCATGCTGTATTATAAACTATATTTTCTCTTTGTTGAAGTGTCATAGTTTCACCATCATCATGTAGAACATAAAAATATTTCATTGTAGTATCATTAACCATGTACTTTATAATTGTTCCTACTGGACATGTATTAGATGTTTTGTCTTTGTAGCATTCAGTCTTTTGGCAAGTTTCTTCATCACCTGTAATACATTTTGTGGCATCTAATTCAACAGTTCCACCAGGATTATATGTATAGGCCTCAATTATATTATTATCTATTTTACTTAAGTTAGATTGATCTGCTGGAAATGCTAAATCTGCTGTTGCAAGACCTGCTGTTGCGCCAAATGTAACTGTAACATTTTGTGTATCTTTGTTTAATATTCTAACTTTAATCTTTTTTCTTTCTGTATTTGTTCCATTAGCTCCTAGCACTACTCCACTTTGTGTAGGTGCCTCATCTCCACTTTTTAAATAACCAATTTGAATGTTAGATGAGGTTGCTTTATAAAATAGGTTTAATTTAGCATCTCTACCATTAACATTAACTAAGTCCATAGCAACAACTCTAGCCTCTCCTGGAGCTACAACAACTTCCTTGTCACTATCTAAATCTGTCGATTCAATAAGTGCATATAAATTTCCTGTAACTATATTTAGAGCTCCCTTACTCTCACTACTAGTTGTAAATAAGGCATATGAGAAGTACCCTCCTATAACTAATATTGTTACAAGAACTATCAAAATTAAATAACCTGTGTGTATATTTATTTTTTGTTTTAAAAAATACTTTAGTTTCACTCTATCACCATCTTATCTTATAGAATAATAATAACATAATTTATATTGTTTGACAATTATTATTGTAGAAAAAAAGTATCTTAACGATACTTAATCCAAATTCTTTTGTAACTCACGTAACTTTCCTAAGAATTCGTTTGTTTTCTTTATTTCTTCATCTAATTTTTCATAATTTGCAGTATTTTCAAGCTCTAGGCTATTATCGTTAGGTTGTTGTTTTTCAATTCCAAAAATAGGAGAAATAATTGGACTACTTTTGAATACATGATCATCATTATAGGCTTTAGCCTTATCAATTGAATAAAAGTCGTCTAATACAACTTTATTAGTTTCTGGTTCTTTTACCTCTACTTTTCTTGATTCAATTATTTCTGGTTCTTGTTCTTTTATATTTAAAGCTTCTGCTTCTTCTTTTATATTATTCATACGCATTTCTAAGTCTTGTAATGATATAGGTTCATTGCCCTCATCTGCATATTGTGTAACCTCGTTTTGTTCATATAGAACATCACTTTTCTTCATTAATTCTTCAACACTTATAATTGCATTTTTTTCTTGTTCTTCTTCAAATTCTGTTAATTCAATATTCTTACTTTCTTCTTGTTGTTCTTGTTTTTCTTGGGCTTTTAATAGCTCAATAGTTGCTTTACGTAACTCTTCTTTAGCTTCTTCTTGATTAGGCACTGCATCTGTATATTGTAATGGCTCTTCTTTTTTGTTATCATCTAAATCTAATGTTTCTATCTCATCTTTAACTTTTTCATAAATATCTGTAACACTGTCTTTTGGAAGAGTTTTATTTTCTTCTTTAATTTCTAAGACAGGTGTAGAATTTTCTTCTTTCTTTTTTTTAAATTCTTCGATTGGAATTACTAATGGTACCTCTTGTTTCTTTTCCTCTACAGTTACTACCTTTAAAGGAATAACTTCAGCTGGATTTTCTTTTTCTATACTAGTTTCTTTCTTCAACTCAGTAACTGGTTCAATTATTTTTTCAATAACTGGTTGTTCAACCACTATATTATTACTTTTTTCATTATCTTCTAACTGTTCTATCAATTCATTTAACTCCTTTGTATTACGTTTTTTTCTTTTACTATGATAACTCTTTTCAATAACAAAGTATAAGGTTCCTAAAATACATATTGCAATCGCAACTGCAATTACGATACGTACCTCATCAGTGCTTAAAAATTCCATTAGTTCATTCATTATGTTCACCTCTATTATCATTCTATCATACTCTTTAAAAATACCAAATATGATTTTACGTAAATTTTTGTTCGTTTTACAAAAGTTTTACATAAGTGTGCTTTTTGATTTACATTCATCTTTATTTCACTTTCATCATAACATAATTTTTACTAATTTAGTATATTTTTTTACATTTTTTCATATTTTCTACTATGAAAGAAAAGTTCATTATATCTACAATAATTTTATTAGTTGGTGGTTTCTTAACAAAGGTACTTGGTATGATAATAAAAATAGTGATGACTAGATTGATAGGAACTGAGGGAATCGGTTTATACATGATGATTTTGCCTACTTTTTCTCTTTTTATAGGTCTTGCTCAAGCTGGTTTTCCCATTGCAATATCGAAACTAGTAGCTGAAGATACAAAGAATAATAAGAAAATTTATGCTTCTTTATTTCCTGTATCATTCATTATTAATATAATCTTAATGCTTATAATTATACTTATTGCTAAAACTTTAGCTGTTAATCTACTTCATGATGAAAGATGTCTTTATGGAATATATGCTATAAGTTTAGTAATACCATTAACAACATTATCTAGTATGTGTAGAAGTTACTTTTTTGGTAAGCAAAAAATGTTACCGCATGTACTAAGTAATATAACTGAAGATATAGCTAGACTAGCACTAATAATTATAGGAGTACCCTTCTTTTATGAAAAGGGGGTTGAATATGCTGTTTGTTATGTAATATTAATTAATATAGTAAGTGAATTAATATCTATTTTAATTTTATTTTTCTTTATGCCTAAAAATATAAAAATAAGAAAAGAGGATTTGAGTCCAAGTAGAATTTATTTAAAAGATTCTTTAGATATCTCTATACCAAATACTGCATCAAGATTGATTGGTTCTGTTGCATATTTTATAGAACCAATTATATTGACATCTACTCTTATACATGTTGGGTATTCAAATAGTTTTATTGTAAATGAGTATGGAATTTTAACTGGTTACGTCTTACCCATACTATTGTTGCCGTCTTTCTTTACTTTAGCAATTTCACAAGCATTACTTCCTACTGTTACAAGACTTTATTATAGAAATGATATAAAGGGAGTAAAAAGAAAAATAAAACAAGCTCTTTTCTTTTCTCTTTTAATAGGTATACCAACAACTATTCTTTTAATGATAGAACCAGAGTTTTTCTTAAACTTAATTTATCACACTAAAAAAGGAGCCAGTTATATGGTTTTCTTGGCACCTTTTTGTCTTTTGCAATATATTGAAGCACCACTTGCCTTTAGTTTGGATGCTATCGGTAAAAGTAAAGATAATATGAAAGCTACTCTTTATGGTACTATTGTTAGAACTTCTCTACTCTTTCTTCTTGCATTTTTAAAAATAGGAATTTGGTGTTTAATAATATCAACTGCATTAAATATAATTGTTATTACTTTTTATAATTTGTATAAGATTCGAAAGTATTTGAAATAATCTTTTAATTATCTTTGCAATCTAGATTATATTTTTTTGTTATTTTACCATCTGTATTATAGATAGATATTACACTTTTATCCATATCACATTTGTAATCATCATTAATAACGTATGTGGTAATTTTGTGGTAGTAAATTATTTAACTTACTATTTTATTGTAATTTCATTTTTTTCACAAAATATTCACATTCATTGTATAATATAGTTATTGGGAGGAATTTCAAATGAAAATATTAATTGTTGATGATGAAGATATGATTCGTGAAGTTATAAAAGAATACAGTGAAGATGCAGGTTATCAAACTGATGAAGCTGAAAATGGAAAAATAGCTTTAAAAAAAATAAATAAAAATACTTATGACTTACTTATACTGGATATTATGATGCCAGAAATGGACGGATTTACTGTTTTAAAAAATATTCCAAAAGAGAAAATGATTCCAACCATTGTCTTATCCGCTCGTGGAGAAGAATATGATAAACTTAACGGTTTTGATCTTGGAATAGACGACTATTTAACTAAACCATTCTCACCAAAAGAGTTAATAGCGAGAATTAAAGCAGTATTAAATCGTACTCAAAAAAACTTACCCACTCTTTATAGATATAAAACTTTAGAAGTTAATTTTTCCGCACACACACTTAAAATAGACGATAAAATAATTAATATTACTCCAAAGGAATTTGAAATTCTTACCTATTTAATTGAAAATAAAGATATTGCTATCTCTAGGGAACAACTTTTATCAAAATTATGGGGATATGACTTTTTTGGCGATGATAGAACTGTTGATACTCATATAAAAATGTTAAGAAGTAATTTAGGAATATATCGTAACTTAATCGAAACTGTTCGAGGAGTTGGATATAAGTTTAATGATGAAGAAAAATAGTTTAAATATAAAGATATGGAAATATTTAAGTATATTTTCTATTATAATTTTGTTGTTCCTATGGATATTTCAAATTCTTTTTTTAAATAAATTTTATGAAATACAAAAAACTAAGGATATAAAAGATGTTGCTGAGAAACTAAAGGTTGCTAAAGATGATGAAGACTTATCTAAAGTAATTAATCAAAATGCATATGATAAAAATATTTGTGTTGAAATAACAAATAAAAATGAAACCTTATATTCTAGTAAGTACTTATCTCATGGTTGTTTAATGGGAAATGAGGAAAATATTAATTATAAATCTGATTTCATATATAATAATTATCAAAAGATGACTTATAAAATAATCAATCCTAATTTTAAAAATAAAACTATTGTATATGGTATGAAATTAGATAATAATTTATATGCTTTTGTAAATACATCTGTTCAACCTCTTGACCATACTATTAATATTTTAAAGAAACAACTTATTTATGTTACTATAATCGTCTTAGTACTTTCGTTTATAATTGCTTATTTTATATCAAAAAAAATCTCTACACCAATTATAAATATTACTGATGGTGCTAATAGACTTGCTAAGAAAGATTTTAATGTTGTCTTTTCAAATGATGAAGATATAAAAGAAATAAATGATTTAGCTGATTCACTAAATTATGCTAGAGATGAATTAGAGAAAACTGATGAATTAAGAAGAGATTTAATGGCAAATGTTTCACATGACTTAAAAACTCCTTTAACTATGATTAAAGCTTATGCAGAAATGGCTAGAGATTTAAATAAAGATAATCAAGAAAAAAGAACTCAAAATATGAATGTAATTATAGAAGAAGTTGATAGACTGGCATATCTTGTTAACGATATCTTAGATTTATCTAAAATACAATCTGATATAGAGGATTTACATTATACTGAATTTGATATTAATGAATTAATTTTAAATATATTAAAAAGATATGAAATATTAAAAGAAACTGAAAATTACCATTTCATTTATAAAAATAAGAAGAAAATACTTGTTACAGCTGATGAAAAGAAAATTGAACAAGTTATATATAATTTATTAAATAATGCTATTAACTATACTGGTGATGATAAGAAAGTAATTATTAATCTAGAAGAGATTGATGATGGTATTAGAATAGAAATTAAGGATACTGGTAAAGGTATTAAAAATGAGGATATTCCATATATTTGGGATAGATATTATAAAAATAAGAAGAAACATAAGAGAAATTTAGTTGGTACTGGACTTGGTTTATCTATTGTTAAGGAAATATTAGAAAAACATAATTATAAGTATGGGGTTACTTCTAAAGAAGGTATGGGTACTACATTCTATTTTGAAATAAAAGAAAAACAGGCTTGAACCTGTTTTTTAGTTATTCATTATTGTTGTTATTTACTGATTCTTGATTAGCTTCATTTATGCCACTTTTTATTCCTTTGGCAACACTACCAGCAATTGTACCAACTGAATTAGCTACTGTAGGTGTCATTTTTTCAATACCTTCTTGAGCAATTGGCATAGTTTGTTGAACTGTAAATGCAGTTATTTCTCTTCTTTTAGCTAATATAAATAGCCATAGTGAAATCATTATAGATGAAACAATTATAAATATTCCAATTAATGATTTAGGATTTATAAAACCAAAATCTGTGTCATATTTTTCGTTATTTTTTTCATTATATAATGAACAATATTTACTGGTATATTGATTATTTTCGTATTCATCAAAATCGCAATCATCAAAACTTGGGTTTAAGACATCAGTTATAATTTTTAAATCATATTTTTCTCCATCAGTATATTCAGCAAATTTATCATAAACTATTCCCTTAGATTCTAATTCATTTTTCTTTGCAATTAATTTTTCTTTTTCTGATGATAAACTATCTTTATTTTCAGTTGGTGTTGTTTTATCTGGCATACTACTTAAAATTAAATAGCCACCTGCTATTACACCACACATTAGAATTAGAAAAGCAATAAGTAAAATTATTTTCTTTCCTTTTTTATAATTTTCTTCAGTTAAATATTCTTTTTTTTCCATGTTATTTTCTCCTAACTGTTTTAACTATGATTCAATATTTTTATATAAAAAGAAAGTTCAATAAAGAACTTCATTTTTTATTGTTGATTATTATTATCATTATTTATTGGTTGTTGGCTATTACTACTGTTGTCGTTATTTGTTGACTCTTGATTAGCTTCGTTTATGCCACTTTTTATTCCTTTGGCAACACTACTGGCAATTGTACCAACTGAATTAGCTACTGTAGGTGTCATTTTTTCAATACCTTCTTGAGCAACTGGCATAACCTGTTGTGTAGTATAAGCTGTTATTTCTCTTCTATGAGCAATAAATATTACAATAGCACCTGCAGCTGTTAATGTAAAACCAGTAGTTCCTATAAAGCCACCTAACGCAAATAATCCCATACTTCCAAAAGCACTTCCTGCAGTACTTTTCATTGCGTTCATTTCATTACCATTACCAAAATTATTAAAAATATCAAAGCCACTAACAGCAGTACTACCAAAACCCATAAATCCTACTACTATTAATATAGAACTTATAACTAAAAGAATTATTCCAACAATTAAGAGAATTTTTCCAATATTCTTTACTTTAGCATTGTTTTTCTGATATCTTTCTTCACTTAAATATTCGTTTTTTTCCATTTTACTATCTCCTTTTAAATTGGGTATTTTAGTATTAAAACTTATTTATTTAGTTTTAATAGCTTTTTTTACCTTTTACTAAGTATATAATAAATGCGCCTAGTAATGCAAGTCCTGCAATTGATGCCCCAATTATATAAAAGATTTGATATGACATTGGTTTGACTTCTTGGTAGTAAGCAGAATAATCTTTTGCTTTGATTGCTGCATCTTCCATCTCTAACTTAGTCATTTTATTCTTAATTTCACTTGCTTCTTTCGTACATTTTGTAGTTTTTTCATACCAATCAGCTGCTGCCGTATTATTATCAATTGCATCACATTCATTTGATTTAGAATCATATTGGCTTTTTAATGAGTCATATTCAGTTCCTATTTCTTTTAATCTAGCATTTGCTTCATCAACTGATTCTTGACTTGCCTTCGTTGCTGCCTGCTTTCTTTCTTCATTAGTTTTATTTGCATTTAGTTGTTTGATTCCACCGATTCCTGCAACTACTAAACCGATAGCACACCCAATAATAATTATTTTTATTGGTAATGTTATTTTTTTACCGCTTCCCACACTTACATTTTCATTTAAATTATTTTCCATACTCTACTCTCCTTACTCTTTCATTATATATATATATATATATATATTCAATAGAAAAAATAGGTTTTATTGATATTTTACATTTTAGATGTAAAGTTACTATTCATGTATTTTTTTCATTAATAAATTAACATCTGATACTACAACTTTTGATGATGCTTCATCACCTAGAAGATTGGTGCTAGCTTTTAATGTTGTTATTTTTTCAAATCTAAAAATTATTGATTGTGAGAAAAACATCTGTTTTCCATTACCACCTGGTAATTTAAAATGTAAGTCTTTGATTGCGGCACCTGTTTCATCTGATAAGTAAAATTCCGCTCCATGTGTGTCATCTGCTTCGCTAATAAAGCCAGAAAAAACTATTTCATATACACCTTTTTCTACATCAATTTCATGATCACTTGCTATAGAAAAGTACTCTGATGGATTTGGTAGAAGCCATGAATCTTTTAGAAGTAAATTAGTTGTAGTACTTCCGTCTTCAAAACTTGTGAAAAAAAGTCCATCAGTAGAAGTAATGGCTGATGGTCCAGTTGGTCCTACTTCTCCTTGAGGACCTGTGGGTCCTATCTCTCCTTGTAATCCCCTTGGTCCGGTTGGTCCAACATTTATAATTCCAAATCCCATATTTAATAGTTTTCTTCTTAATTTTAGATCTTCTGTTATCTTACACTTATCCGAAAATTTCATAAAAACTCCTCCTCTATTTAGTATATGAAGTGAATGTGTTAGTGGTTCTAGCCAAAAATACTAATAGAAAAAGAAAAAAACTAGCAAATTTTTAGCTAGTTTTAGTATTGTATTCCCCAAACAACATGATGTTTAGCCTCTTTACCACAGCAGACACAAACATCATCTATTTTATCGCCATCTGGTAGAATGCATCTTGATTTACATCCTCTAATTTCTTTTATTTTTTCTTCACACTCTTTATCACCACACCACATTGCGTGAATAAAGCCTGGTTGAGTATTAAGAATTTTTTCCATATCTTCTAAGTTATGGGCTTCAAATGTTAAATTATCACGACGAGTTTTAGCTCTTTCGTACATATCATTTTGAATAGTATTTAATAATTCTTTGATATATTTTACGATATCAACATCTTTTTCTACAGTTACTTTTTCTCTTGTATCTCTTCTAGCAATAGTTATAACATTATTTTCTAAATCTCTTTTTCCTATTTCAATTCTTACTGGGATTCCATTTACTTCTGCTTCGGCAAATTTAAATCCAGGGGACTTTTTAGAATCATCTATATAAGCCGTTATATCATTATCTAGTAAGCTATCTCTAAATGACGTTGATAATGCAGAGACTTCATCATCTTCTCCAATTGGTATAATTACAACTTGTTTAGGAGCAATTCTTGGTGGAAGAACTAGACCATAATCATCACTGTGTACCATAATAAGTCCACCTATCATTCTGGTTGTTGTTCCCCATGAAGTTTGATATGCATACTCTAATTTGTTTTCTTTATTAGTAAATGTTACATTGTAAGCTTTAGAAAATTTTTGTCCAAAGTAATGAGAAGTTCCTGATTGTAAGGCAACACCATTATACATTAGAGCTTCATTTGTTAATGTATATTCAGCACCAGAGAACTTTTCTTTTTCAGTTTTTACACCTCTAATAGAGGGAATAGCTAGAATATCGTTATGGAAAGAATGATACACTTCAATCATTTGATTTGCCTCTTTTTCTGCTTCTTCTCTACTTGCATGGATTGTATGACCCTCTTGCCATAAAAATTCACGACTTCTTAAGAATGGTCTTGTCTCTTTTTCCCATCTAAAGACATTACACCACTGGTTATATAGCATCGGTAGATCTCTATGAGATTTTACATGTGTAGAATAATAATCGCAGAATAGAGTTTCACTAGTTGGTCTAATACATAAATTTTCTTCTAACTCTTTTTCTCCACCTTTAGTAACCCAAGCAACTTCAGGAGCAAAGCCTTCTACTAAATCAGTTTCTTTTTTTAGTAAATTTTCAGGAATTAATAAAGGCATTTGACAATTAATATGTCCCAATTTTTTAAATTCTTTATCTAATATTTGTTGCATTTTCTCCCAAATTGCATAGCCATTTGGTTCTATAACAATACACCCTTTTACAGATGAATAGTCAGCTAAGTGGGCAGCACGAACAACGTCTGTATACCATTTAGCAAAATCTTCACCACGTGGCGTAATAGCATTATTTTTCTTTTCCATACTTTTTACTCCTTTGTACTAATATATAATTCTTCTAATTGTTTTTCTGATACATAATCTGGACAATTTGTCATCAAGTCAGATGCTGAAGTTGTTTTTGGGAAGGCAATAACATCACGAATGTTTGTTGTTCCTGTTAAAATCATTACTAAACGTTCAAGTCCAATAGCTAGTCCTCCATGTGGTGGTGTTCCATATTTGAAGGCATCTATTAAGAATCCAAACTTTTCATAAGCCTCTTCTTTAGTAAATCCTAGGGCTTCAAACATTTTTTCTTGAATTTCTTCTTTGTGAATTCTTATACTTCCTCCACCTACTTCGTATCCATTAAGAACAATATCGTAAGCTTTAGCATGACAATTTGCTTTATCAGTTAATAATTTATCAATATCTTCTTCTTTAGGCATTGTAAATGGATGGTGACAAGCCATGAAACGATTTTCTTCATCACTCCATTCGAATACTGGGAAATCTACTACCCATAGGAATTTGTAATCATCTTCTTTAATTAAATTTAATTCTTTTCCTAATCTACATCTTAGGGCTCCAAGAGATGTATATACAATATTCTTTAAATCCGCACCAAAGAAAAGAATATCGTTATTTTCTAATTTTAATTTTTCTATTAGACCTGTTTTTTCGGAATCATTCAAAAATTTACTTATACCACCTGTAAATTCACCATTTTCAAACTTAACATAAGGTAAGCCCTTAGCTTTATAATTTTTGACAAATTCTGTTAATTCATCTATCCTTTTTCTAGAAAAGCAATCTGCTTTATTTTTTGCTATAATACAACAAATTGTACTTTCATTATTCAAAGCATTTGAAAACACCTTAAAGTCAGTTGTTTGAAACAAATCATGAACATCATTTATCTTCATATCAAATCTTAAGTCTGGTTTATCTGAGCCATAAAATTTCATTGCATCATCATATTTCATTCTAAGGAATGGAGTTTTTATATCGATCCCTTTAATATCTTTAAAGACTTTTTTCATTAATCCTTCAACAATAGTTTGAATATCTTCTTCTTCAATGAAACTCATTTCCATATCAATTTGGGTAAATTCTGGTTGTCTATCAGCACGTAAGTCTTCATCTCTGAAACAACGTGCAACTTGATAATATCTTTCCATTCCTCCTACCATAAGTAGTTGTTTTAAGATTTGTGGAGATTGTGGAAGTGCATAAAATTTGTTTTTATTTACTCTACTAGGAACTAGGTAATCTCTTGCTCCTTCTGGAGTTGATTTGCAAAGGATTGGCGTTTCTATTTCAATAAAATCTAAGTTATTTAGATATTCTCTAATTGATGTTACAATTTTATGTCTAGCAATTAATCTATTTTTTACAGGATTTCTTCTTATATCTAGGTAACGATATTTTAATTTTGTATCTTCAAGAGCAGTTGTATCATCAACTATTTCAAATGGTAGATCAATGCTTTGATTTAAGATTTCTAGGCTAGATATAACAACTTCAATATCACCTGTTTTTAAATTTTTATTTTTACTTTCTCTTTCACGAACTGTACCTGATACTTTAATTACACTTTCGTTTTTTAATGTTTCTGCTTTTTGAAAGAATTCATTATCGTCATTAAGTACTAATTGAATAAGACCACTACGATCTCTTAGGTCTATAAATAAGACTCCTCCTAGGTTACGTTTTTTTTGAACCCAACCGTATAAAGTTACTTCTTTATCTATATCTTTAATACTAATATCTGTATTATTTATTGTTTTCATTTTTTTACTCCTCCTTGTTTAATATCTTCTTCTGGAAATTCTTTTATGGAAGATTCTCTAACTAGAAGAGATGAAAATATCTTCATTGCTCTTTTATTAGGAATATCTTTATAATATAATTTTATATCTTTATCGTTATTAAATACAAATGTTGAATAATTTAATAGTAAGATTTCTTTTTGTCTTTTATCTTTTTCTTCTATTGAATAGGAAATACTTCCTCTTTTAGTCTCTTTGTTATATTCCATGTATGAAGTATAACCAATCATAGTATTTTTGTTTACTAGAAAGCCATTGTCTTTAAAATTTTCAATGATATCTTCTTTTGTTAAAAATGAGTGATTTGCTTCAGAGACAACATTTTTAGCAAGATTTGTTAATTCTTCTTTTGGTATCATGATTATTCCTCGTGATCATGGTGACAATGACCACAACAATTTCCATCGGAACAAGAACATCCATCATCTTCAGTAAATTCTTGATAATCGTCCATTTCTTCTTCAGTTAGTTTTTCATCTAGATAATAAATTAGTGCTTCTAATGAGATGATCTCTTCTTCCTTAGTTTTGGTATTCTTAATTTTAATTTCATTGTTATCTAAATCTTCACTATTTAAAACAGCAATATATTTAGCGTTTAATCTATCAGCTTGTCTAAATTGTGCTTTCAGGCTACGTGATGTGTATTCTGTTTCAACTACGAATCCATTAAGGCGTAAGTCCTGAGCAAGGTATGCTGCATATTTCTTTTCATCTTCATTAACATAAAGTAAGAATAAGTCAATATCTTCTCTGATTGGAAGTTCTACATTTTCTAATTCTAATGCTTTTACTAATCTACCAATACCTGATGCAAAACCAATTCCAGGTGTAGCAGGTCCATCTAACATTTCTACTAGGCCATTGTAACGTCCTCCTGCCCCTATTACATTGTTGCTGCCAAAGCCTTCTACATCTGCTTCTATTTCAAATACTGTATGATTGTAATAATCAAGTCCACGAACAATAGATGGATTTACAACATATTCTATTTGTAATAGATCAAGATATTCTTTTACTTTTTCGAATCTAATTCTAGAGTCTTCATTTAAGTATTCTAAAGTTGTTGGAGCGTTTTTCATAATTTCATTTTCATGATCAACTTTACAATCTAGAATACGTAATGGGTTCTTAGCTAATCTTGTTTTACAGTCATCACAGAAATCATTAATATATGGTGAGAAGTATCTAACTAAGGCATCTCTGTAACGATTTCTAGAATCTGCATCACCAAGTGAATTGATATTTACCTTAATACCTTTTAAACCTAACATTTTATATATGTTTACAGCAAGAGATATAACTTCAGCATCAATTAATGGATCATCACTTCCTAGAACTTCTACTCCAAATTGAGTAAGTTCTCTATCTCTTCCTGATTGTGGTCTTTCATAACGATACATTGTACCATTATAATATACTTTTACTGGATTTTCTTCTCCATACATTTTGTTTTCAATGTATGATCTAACAACTCCTGCAGTTCCTTCAGGACGTAGAGTCATATTTCTTTTACCACGATCAATAAAGTCATATGTTTCTTTTGTAACTATATCTGAAGTTTCACCTACTCCTCTATGATATAAGTCACTTGATTCAAATATTGGAGTACGGATATATGTATAGTTATATTTTTCCATTACAGCATCAACAATTTTTTCAACATACTTCCAAACTTTTGCTTCCTTTCCATAAATGTCATTGCAACCCTTTGGTCTAGTTATCATAATTATTCCTCCTTATAACAAAAAAAGATAGCCCCATAAGGACGATATTAATCGCGGTGCCACCTTAAATTTACTTAATTATACTTTTAACGTAGTTACCCGCTTCAGCTAATGTAAGTGTCTTCAAACTTAATTATTAAATGTTTTCACCAACCACATTTTCTCTATAAAATAATTATAGTTTTACTCCTCTTACTAGAAGATAGTTATATTATATATCATTTTTTTTAATTTAACAATAGCTATATTATATTCTTTTTACTTTTACTTTAGTAGAAGAAAGATTAATATCTCTATCTACTAGTTCAACAACTTTATTAGTATTTGTACCTATTTTTTCTAAATAGTTTTTATCAAAGTAATCTGTTCTTAAACTTAAGAACTTAGACATCTCATCTTGATACTTACCTTCATCTTCCTTTTCTAATCTAGAAAAATATGTTCCAAGTATTTTTCCATATCCATAAGCTAGAAATTCAAATACATCTAATTCATTAGGATCTGGAAAATCATTATTATCTACTAAAATATCATAGTCTTTAGAAATTGCTTTAATAAGTTCTTCTTTTGTTAATTTTTGATATCTATTATATTTTAACAATTTATTTGGAATTGTATGGTAAATACTAGATTTAGTCACTTCTAAAAACATTTCATCATAAAAGTCTTGTAGGCAGTATGAAGCATAGTTTTTATATATATTATTGTCTATTAAAAAATCTATAAATTTCTTTTCTGACAAACTAGATAACACTTCTATAAATGGTGACTTTAAATTATAATAAGCTCTTTTTTTGAAATCTTTTATTTCGTTATAATCTACTACATGCCCCATTTCATGTGCAAGAGTAATCATAGTTTTTATTGAATCATAATCTACTGCTTCATTTATAAAAATCCTACTATCGTTAGATGATAAATTAAAAAGTGTAAAACCTCTATATAAATCATTAGGTAAGTAAATAGATGATACTCTTTTATTATTAATTAAAGATTCAAACTTATTTAGCATTTCTTTTTGATTTGTATTTTTAAAGTAATAATTTAATATCTCATACATTTCATTTTCTTCTATGTTAGGTATATTTGATATAGTGTTATTCGAAAAAACTATTTCAGTATTATCATCAAAAATATTATCAAATAAGTCTAAATAATAATCTTTATTATTGATAAAGTCATTATTAATTTTATTTTTTATAGTTTTATTTTTTTCTGCTAGAGGTCTAATGAAACTTTTATTACTGAAAAGTTCTTTAAGATACTTCGTACTATCATATCCCATAATTGTATAAAAATATGAAAGTGTTTCTAAATAAGATAATATAGATCTTCTTTCTGTATGATTATGTGCATGATAAATTTCTTTGGTTAAAGCATCTAATTCTTTTTCTATACCAGATGAATCCTCTTTAAATATTTTCATGTCATTACCTCAATACTTTCTTTTTAAAACTTTTAGGGATTGTTTTTCTAATTCTTTATTTACACCTATTATAACATCTTCTTCTTTTATACCAAGTTCAGAAAAGATTGTTGGTTTAAAGTAATCAGACTTATTAATATTAAATTTTTGATAAACATCAATAAATTTTTCTTTATCTGTTTCTTCTAAATATGAAAAATATAGGGCCATTAATCTTCCATATCCATAGTTAACGTTATTAAAAATATCATAGTTTTCAACTTTTTCGTCAAAGTCATCATTATCTTTGTCAATTAGAATGTTATAGAATGTTTCTTTATCTGCTCTTTTATAATTTTCATGTTTTAAGATATCCTCGTCAAGACTGGATAGAATTCTTAACAAACCTAGTTGATTTAGAATGAAATAATCATAGTCAACCAGCGAAATGGTACTTCTTTTTTGATATAATTTTGAATCTAGGAGAAAAGATAAGAATTTAACTTCATAAAAACTTGAAATAACTTCTGACATAGAGGACTTAAAATTATAATAAATTGCATTTTTACTAGATTGAAAATTTAATAATTCTTCTTGATCTTTTATATGACCTAGTTCATGAACTAGATTTATCATTTGTTCAAAATTATTATAACAACCGTTGATAAAAATATAGTTTTCTCTGTTGATTGTTGATTGGATATTCATACCTGCATATTTAGAATCTTTAAAATTTAATTTATAAACCTGATTTTTTTCAATAAGACTATAAAATCTATCAAGTAACTCTTCATCACTATTTTTAGTTAAAAATTCAGCTATTAGATTATACATCTTGTCTTCTTCTAATGTTACTTCATCTTCATCTATTAATACTGCATCATCTAATACTTCGTAATCTATATTTTCAAACAAATTTGAAATAAAGTCATAATGAAAACTCTTATATTTAATAAATTCATCTATAAATCTTTCATTTAGTTTATCTGTTTTTACAATCTGTTCTACGACTAGATTCCTGCAGGTTTTAAGTCTTTTCCAATAACTAGACTTCTTTTTTGTCATACTTTCTTCTGTTGATATTAAAACTTCAATGTTCGCAATCAAATCTAATGTTTCAACTTTGTTTTTCTTTTTATAAATATAATCTAAATATGTTTCTATTTGTTTTCTTAAACTACCAATATCCCCTGAGTAAATTTTCATAGTTAACCTCTTTTTGAATAAATACAACCACAATAATTTTGTCTGTATAAATCATATATGTTAGATAATTCTATACTTCTTTTGTAGCCATTCTTTTTTTTGAAATCAGAGTATAAATATTTTGTGTTATATTTTTTATCTAGATTTTCTCCTATTTCATTTATCCAATTACTGTTTTTATGTGGACTTAGTGATAATGTTGTTGTGAAGTAATCAAAATCTAGTTCTTTGGCAACTTTAGCAGTTTCATCAAGTCTTAGCTCATAACATTTATAACAGCGCTTACCTCTTTCTGGTTCATTTTCTAAGCCTTTTGCCATATTAAAGTATTCATTTGGATCATATCTACCATCAAGTATTTTAATTTTGTTTTTTGTTTTAAATTTACTAATAAACATGTGAATTTCATCTAATCTTTTTTGATACTCTTTTTGATCTGTAATATTAGGATTATAGTAAAAAATAGTGATTTCAAAAATATCTCCTAGTCTTTCTAAAACAGCAGAAGAACATGGAGCACAACAAGCATGTAATAATAGCGTTGGATTCTTTTTTTCTATTTTTTTAATTTCTTCTTCCATCAAAATATCGTAATTCATATAAACACCCTCAAATTAGTTATAATTTAACACAATTTAGCATTTTTCTCAAGATTTAACATAGTATTTATCATGAATAGATTATATTTTTCATTTTTAATAACTGGAATTGCAGGTTTATCTACCCTACTTGGTATAATACCTGTATTTATAAAGACAAAAAACAAGGATAATATTATTAATGCTTCTTTAGCTTTTGCGAGTGGTGTTATGCTTTCTGTTTCTTTATTTTCTCTTTTTCCGGAAAGTATTAATTTGTTACAAAGTAAGTACAATAATAAAGGTATTGTCGTAGTGGTGCTTTTATTTATAATAATTGGTGTTTTTCTTGCTAGTTTGATTGATAAAGTATTTAAAAAAATAGATAACAAGTTATATAAACTTGGGGTTATTAATGCCCTAGCTTTAATGATTCATAATATTCCTGAAGGGATACTAACTTTTAGTACTACAACGACTAATTTATCTTTAGGTATTACTCTAGCTTTATCAATAATGTTTCATAATATTCCTGAAGGAATAAGTATTTCGGTTCCGATTTATTATTCAACTGGAAGTAAGAAAAAAGCCTTTTTATATACATTTATCTCTGGCTTTTCTGAAATATTAGGTGCGGTTATAACTTATTTATTTTTGTATAAATATATATCTAATTCTTTTATTGGAATTATTTTATCATTAACAGTAGGTATAATGAGTTATATATCATTGAATGAATTATTACCTGGCGCTATTAAATACAATAATAAAAAGCTAACTGGTGTAGCTTTTGTGATTGGTTTTATATTTATGTTGTTTTTTAAATAAGAAAAAGACTTATGATAGCTAAGAGTAAACATAATAATCTGAAACATAAATATAGATTTGTTTGTCTTACTTTCTTATTATTACATTTACTTAAGATATAATTTAAATCTTCATCTGTTATATCTTTTTTTAGTGCTATGACATTTTCATTATTATTTAAATTAAATATATATAATTTTTTTGATTTTAGAACTAAATTTATTTGATTATAATTATAAGTAATGTTTGAGGATTTTTTCATATTATTACTATAGGTTATTTTTTCACTATCAAATACATATTGATAACAAGGAATATTTCCTCCATTTATTTCTAAAATACTATGGTATTGAAGAAACATTTTAATTATTGGTAATACTAAAATTAATATAATAATTAAAATGCTATAGGTTATTGATAAAAAATAATTTTTATTATAAATATCCATGTATAGAAATAATATCATTATTGTTAAGAGTGCATTTGATAACTTACTAGAATTAATATAACTGGTAAAAAACTCTTTATAAATTTCTTTATTAAGTTCTACTTTTGTAACTATTTTTCTTTTCATTTTCTTCACCTAATTATGAATTGCTTTTATCATTGAATCAATAATTGTATTGATGTAGGTAATGACTTTAGGGTCTACACCTTTCATATTATTTACAATGTTTTTGATGTCATTGAATGTTAATTTAAATTCTTTAGAATATGATTTACCTACACTTTTGAATAGTGTTTCAAAGGTTAATTTTACTTGTTCTTGATCTAGATCTTCAATTCCTTTTGTAGTACTTTCATGAAGTTGTTTGCTTATGTTTGATAATTTACTTTCGATAAAATATTCTCCATAAGTATTCCAAGTTGTTGGATAATGTTCTTTAAAGGCATGTTCACTGCTTTTTACAACTGAATAATTTTTATTATTTAGAAGTATTCCTACTATGGAATCTGTAGGGACAATATTTATTAATTTTTGTTGCATATTTTTATATTTTTCTGTCATAAATTCATTTAATCTAAAACCTGGTCCATCAAAGTTATATATTGCTTTTACCTTTTCTTGATTTTCAATTTCCATGGCGCTAACCATAGCTAAATTTCCTCCTTTGGAGTGTCCCACTACTACTATATCAGATGATGATGAAGCAACTTGTGATAAGTAATTTATAGCTAAGCTATGAGTATATGTTGGGTATTCATAGGCTAGTCTAAAGTTTTCTATCCAACCAATGAAGGAACCGTCTGTTCCTTGAAAACTAACAATTGTTTTTCCATCTATTTTAAATGTGCATGCGCCAAACTGGGTTTTTTCATTTTTTATTTTTAGAAAATCAGATACTATTAAGTCTTTATATCTTTTTGAATCTTTTATGATATTTAGAACTTCTAGAGCTTTAGGAATCATTAGTGATTTTTCATTCTCACTATAATTACTTAGTCTTTGATATAATTTAGGAATTGATATATTATCGTTAAAAGACTTACTTGGTAGATATATTAAGATGGCACAAACTAAGTTATCCATTGTATTCCAATGAACATCTTTTAATGAAATATTTTTATAGTACTTTAAATAATCAATAATTGTATACATAACTTCCTCCTATTTAAATTTAACATAATTAAATCCTATATTTTTATAGACATCATAGGCTCTTGGTAGATGAAATATTCTTGCGAATAAGAGATTATAAAATTCATCTATCATTATTATAGAGCATAATATAATACTTATGGCTAAGAATATTTTTTTATTCATTTTCTGTGCTAGGTAAAAACACAATGGAATTACTACATATATTAGAAGAAGTCCCGAGATAGCAAAGAATGTAACGCTTCTTAGGCAAACAAAACCGTTAATGTTTCCTAAATTTAGAATTTCATTATTATAGTCCCAACATCTTTTACCGTGTCCTATTATATACATTCCAAGTCCAGAAATATATTCGAGTATTCCAGTAGAAAAAAAGCTTATTAAAAATACTTTGAGAGGTTTTTTGCGAAATCTGTAAGTAAGTAGATAAATCATTATAGAACCTGTTGCATAAACGTTTATCCAGGGTAAGAAATTACCCCCTCTCCAATAGAATTTCTGCATTCCTCCATTAAAATAGTAAAAAATAAATTCATATAAAAATCCAAATATTCCAGTTATAACTATTAATAGACAAAATATTCCAATCCATGATAATTTATCGAATTTATAATCTTCATTTAGATATTTATTATACCATTTTTTCATACTTCAACGTCCTTACTGCTCTTTTATATACTATATTATACACTATAAGTATAAAATATTGAAAGCTATATTTAACGATTTTTAGTTTGATTATACTTTGTTACTAATTCTTGGAAGCCTGTCTTTACCCTATCATCGTATTTCATTGGAATAACCACTTCTTCATAATAATCATTTAATTGTTTAGTAGTAACATAACCATTAGAGAGTTTTTGATCAAGTTTTTCTAAATCTTTTGTAAATTTTTCATAATCATCATCAGTATATTCTTCTAGACCTTTTTGAATTTTATATAATCCCTTATTTATACACTTAAATGGGATATCTTGTTCTTTCAAATACAAGTATTTATCAATTAAAACATCACAGCCGTTGCTTAATATAACTGCTCCCTTATATTTTGTTGTATCTCTATACAAAACGATTTCATTGCAAAGTATATTATTATAATCATATAATTTTTTATTAATTTCTAAATCTCTTTTTACATTCAATTCTTCTATCATTTGAGGTGTTTCTATAGTTGTGACAACTCTCCAAAATTCATCTCCAGAACCGGTGTCAATATAACATTTCTTGCCATCTTTTTCTATCTCTTTTACAGTATGGATTGATGGCTCTGAGGAATCTCCGGTAAAACAATCTTTTGGTGATGAAGCCAAATAATTATCATTGTTAACATCAACGACAAATATCAAACAACTATCGCGATAAGCATTTAATTCTAAATTAGAAAATAGACTACATGATAGATATTTGGTACGGTGTTCTGAGTAATTATCATCACCTTTTAAGCCTGGTAAAAATGACGAAGAATGACCGACTATCATAAATCTTTCTCCATTTACAATATCGTCAAAATTGGTTAAACTATTTTCCCAAACTTTTGATGTATACTCTCTTAAAGATTCTTCATATTTAAATATTTCTGACAAATCCTTGGAAAACTCAACGCCTAATTCGGAAGCATCTTCTGCATACTTACCGTTTTTAAAGCAATACTCAACATTAGGGGCTGAAAGTAAATCATTAGTAATTTGATTCTGCACTTCTTCTAAATTTGAATACTTAATTCTAAAATCTAATAGTTTATCATAAAAATGCAAATATATAGCTTTATTAGAACTGTTTTTTGTTAAGTAGTCAAGATCAAAGTCTAACTGTTTTATATATTCTTTGACTGTTGTTGAGACACCATTAAGATCTTCTGATTTTGAGTAATTAAAATATCGCATAAAATACCTTCTCTCATTTTTTATACAACATAGTATGATTTTTAAATATATATTCTTTGTTACAGATACTACTAATTTTACTTCTATGGGAAACAATTATATAAGATTTATTGTGTAAATACTTGTTTAACATATTAATTATCTTTTCTTCTGATTCAGAATCTAAATTAGACGTAGGTTCATCAAAAAAGTAAAAATCTTTATCCAGTAGGATGCCTCTAATAATATTTAATCTTTGTTGTTGCCCAGCTGATAATTTGATTCCTTTTTGTCCAACCTTTGTATCTAATCCTTCTTCTAAATTATCAAACCATTCTTTTAGACCTGCTTCTTCTAATAGTCTTAGAATTTTTTCTTCTGATATTCTTTTACCTAAAGTTAAATTTTCTCTGATTGATAAATCAAATAACACAACATCTTGGGAAATGTATATAACATCTAATTTTCTATTACTGATTTTTTTATTATCAACTAATATTGTTCCGCTATCGATATTATAAAAATCGCTTAATATATTTAATACTGTAGTTTTTCCCTGGCCTGATTCCCCAGAAATACATATTTTATCTTTGTAATTCATTTCAAATTGAGGAATACTTATTTCAAAATTTCTACCTGGATATTTAAAAATACCATCTTTTATCTCTATTTTATTCCATTTACTAAGGAACTCTTTTTTCTCTTTTTTGCCTATGATTTCCTCTATTTTTTTCTTGTTTATTTTATATTCAAATATACTATTAATATTTAATGATGTTGATTCTAATTTGCTTATTATGGTTCCTAGTATTGTAAAGAAGAAGACTATATATGAGATAACTTCTTTTCCTTCACTTTGCATACCTATAGCTGAGATAATAACTATTATATATAATAAATTTGTTAATAATGTAAAAATTGTTTTTTCATTTGCCTTCTTATCGTCATCTATTTGCATTTTTCTAATAAAGTTATCAAGTTTTTCTTCTAGTTTTTTGGATGTAAATTTGTCAACTCGTAGTCTGATAACTGTAAAAATATTTTGAATAAAGTCATCATACATAGAGTCATACTCACCTGCACTCATATACATTTCTTCAGTATATTTAACTCGTTTCTTTTGCATTGTATATCTAACGATAAAAGCAAGAATAAAGATAAATATGGAAATTAAAGCCATAATAGGTGATTTACTAAAGGCCATAACCAAGTATGAAATAACACCAATTAATAGTGGTAGAAATGAAGTTAAAAACATTTCTAACACACTAAGTAGAGTTGCTGCTGTCATAGATATTGTTCTTTGTATATATGCGGTATGATAATCTGTAATATTTTTGGGATCAAGTTGTAAAAGTTTTAGATAATAATAATTTCTTATTTTATATTGTGTAGACCAAACAAAATTTTCATAGTAATGATTGTATAACCAATTAGATATTAATGAAATCATATATAACATTATTAAACTTATTAATAGTATATATAATTTATTTGAAGTTACAGGACTAACTAGTAGTGATGAAACACAAAAAGATATAGCATATATACTTAAATTGTAAATTATACTAAAGAATAAAACTAATATCATTTTTTTCTTATCAATTATTTTTAAATATTCCTTCATAAAAAGCTCCTTATTTATTATAGTTTAACAATGATAATTTTAATTTGTCATAAGCCTTCGTTTCAAGTTTTGATTTTTTCTTTAATTTTTCAAACTCACTATTTAAAAGTAGAAATTCCTCTCTTGCACTCATAGCGTGATCTGATATACACATTTTTCCTATAAAGCAAGAAAACATAATTCTATAGATAAGGGCACATTTTTCTTTTTTATTAACACAATTTTCATACTCGCCTTTAGGAAGTATTTCATAACCTAATTTTTTTAACACATCATAGCCTTCAATAATAGCGTCCATAATTAGTAGTGAGTACTCTTTATCTTTTTTTAGACGTTTTAAATCTCCATCTACTTTGTAGCTTGCGAAAACTAGTGGCAATACTGCGCAACCATGTGTTTTTAGATAATCATTCATTTTATTTTCGATGATTGCTTTTACTTTTGTTTCTTTAAATATTGATTTTATAAATTCATCATCTGTATTCTTACCATCAATTCTACCTATGGTAATCTTATTTAAGCAAACTGAGTTTATGTAACCATCATATTTTTTTCCTGCTGCCATGAAGAATGCAAATAAAACATTTTTATCTTTAATTTTTGCGTATTTTTCAGCATTTAAATTATTACCAACTAGAACTACATTTTTACTTTTGTTATTTTCTATTATAGGAATAATGGTATCTAGTTGAGAACATCTAGAAACAATAAAGATTACATCATAAATATCATCATCTTCTAATTTGCTTATTGCTTTAAAGTGATCTGTAGTTTTTCTTCCAAGTTTATGTTTTATTACTAAACCATATTTTTTTAGATTTTCGTATGTTTTATTTCTAGCTAATAAAACAACATCATTACCTTTTTTTATTGAATGTGTTAGGTTAGATCCAAGGACTCCTGCACCTATTACTAAAATCCTCATTTTACATCTCCTTTGACAATTTTATCTTTATTAGTAAATTATAACATAGTTTTTGTCATTTTTTTAGGTTTAGAATCAAGATTATTAAAACTATAACCTTTGTTTTTAAGTAACTTTATTCCTAATTCTATTCCTAGATCAATGTCATCTTTATCCATTGGAACTCTTCCTCTTAAATTAAGTAATAAATTCTTCTCTTCTTCATTAATTGTAGCCTTTGAAAATTCATCTCTTATAATATCTAAGTAAGTAGGCAGTGAACATTTTATATTAGATCTAGCCGCAATTAGATATAAATTATTGAATGTATTAGAAATTGATAATTCCTCATTTTCCCAGCCTTTTTCTAACATAAAGTCTCCTCCGCCTAGTTTGCAATTACTAATTCCTGTACCTTTTTCTAAATCGTATAGGCTTATTAGCTTTGCTATTACACAGGTATTTACTATACTTTCTTGTTCTTTAGTAAATGGTACAAATCTATAATAAGGTTCTGGTACATACATTCCCCAGGTATTATAACTAGCAACACATCTTGCTTGATTAATATATGGAGTAACATATAATTCTTGGTCTTTATCACAAAAATAATCGATAGGATTAATTACTCTTTGATCTTTTTTTGCTAACAATTTTAAGTTTTCATATTCTTTTTTGACAGTTTCAAACTTTTCTTTTGGTTGTTTAACAAGTAGTGTTTCTATGTAATTGTTAGAATTATTTTTTAGAATATAAACAATTTCTGTTTTTCCATAGTTTATAAATGTTAATTCTAAATTACTGATTGAGGTTTTATTTCTTTTTGCGAAGCGTTCCATATATTTATGTAGGAGGTTTTCTATTTTTTCGTATTCGGTATATTTATCTTGATTACTATTTGTTTCTATGTATCCATAATGCATGTTAACGATACCTTTGTTTTCTTTATCATCACAATCTTCTAGAACCCATTGTTTTAATGTTTTACTAACTTTTTTTAATTCTTTTTGATTCATTTTTTATATACTCCTTTGGTGGTTATTGTATCACAATTTCTATTCTTTCGTTAACTTCATTATACTTTTTATCACTTACTTACTAAAATAAGAAAAGATATACTTCTTAAAAAAGTATATCTTCATATGCAGATAAAATTTATTTTAACTAATTATTAATGCCTTTTATCTTGCCTTATTAATATAATCATCTATAAATTTTTTAGATGGCGTATATATATTTTCTGGTAAAGCATCTAGACTAAACCATTCCCATTTATCTTCTTTTTCTGGTTCCATAGCAGTTAATTCTCCGCTTGAAGATTTTGCAATTACTTGTAGTGTTACAAAGTGTCTATCTGTTGCGATATCATCAGATGCTCCGAATAATTCCAAATCATCTATATCGAGATTAGTTTCTTCTTTTATTTCTCTCTTTGCTCCTTCAAACATAGTTTCAAACATCTCTTGTTTACCACCTGGAAGAGACCAACAATCGCCTTCTTGGATACCGCCTGTATCTTTTCTTTTTGATAATCTATGTCCAAGTAACACTTTATTATCTTTTAAAATCATTACACCTATTCCAACTCTAACAACATTATTCATAAAATCACCCTTTCAAATTGTCACTTTTTTCTACTAAAATATATAGAATCATCTAGGTTTTTCAACTGTGTTTTATATATAATATCTTATCATAAATTTTATTAATTATCTATACTACAATTATTTATTACATCTTTTAATAGATTTTCTATTTCGTTCTTATTTTCTATTTCATGTATTCCAAAACATCTCTTTCCTAAATCTTTAAAAGATGCTCCGCAGTGAAAAACTATTTTTCTATCTATAATTATAAATCTATCATGATAGGAATCATTATTTATGAATGTGATATTATTATATTGTTTTAAATTATCATTTATATTTGATGAAATAACTATTATCTTTTTATTAATACTTCTAAGCTCATCTAACAGTACTTTTCCTATATAGTTATCTATAATTATTATTTCATCTTTGGCTACATTAAATATCTCTAATAGTACTGAATAAGCATCATAAATATCACCTTTAAAAAATATAGAATCTTTTGTTATTTCTTGGGGATTAAATTTATCAAACAATTCATCTATTTTTCTTGTATTATTATCAACTTTTTCTTCTAAAAGTAAAAATCTCCTAGGTAATATATTTTTATTATAGTTAATGTAATGTCTCATCTTTACAAATGTATCCATTATTCTAATACTTACTTCAGTAGCTGTTTTTGATTTTAAAATTGTTGCGAGCATATATACGCCTTGTTCTGTAAATACTCTAGGATTTGATCTTGACATATTACCTATATTTGTGGTCAAAAATTTTGACCGCAAATTTTCCTTTTCCTAATTACTCAAAATAAAACTATACCTGCTTGGAAATTTATCTGGATTATTCTTAACTGCTTGATTGATTTCTTTAGTTCCATTTTTACAATTATATAATTTTGCTAAATCAGAATCTAACATTACCTCCTTTTCGTCAATTTCATAAATCATATTTTCGATGATTATTACATCTTTTTCTGCCATTTCATTCATACTTTAACCTCCTTCTTTGAATAAAAAAAGAGATATCCCCTTCATCCTATTAAAAGGGATATCCCGCAGCATGTAATAATTCTTCCTTGCCTTAAAGAATTAGAACCTTAACGTCCAAATTGTCATATTAACTCATGGCAAGATAATTAATACAGTTAGAATATATCATACTATTTTTATAAATACAATCGAACAAAGAGGTTTTTATTTCTTTTTCAAAACACAAACTGTCTCTACATGCCATATTCATTAATTATGAATAGTTGCTTTTTATATGTTTGGGTATAACTGACTATGTTCTGACATATAAACTGAAATAATATAATGTGTATTATACATATGTCAATTTTTATTTAAATTAATTAAAACTATATTCTCTTATTTCACAATTATCTGGCAAATATTTTTCCACCTGTCCATCTTCTGGCAATTCATTAAAATAGAAATGGATTGCCCTAGCTACGCCACCATGTGTTACCAAAAGTATATTTTGACCTCTATATTTTTTCTTGATTTCATCTAAAAATAAATTAACCCTTTTAAATAATTCTGGAACTGTTTCTAAATTATCGATTTTAACTTTAGAATAATAATTCCAATATTCCGTATAATAAAAATTATCTATTTTCGTATTTGTTAAAACTCCACAATTTCTTTCTTCTATTCGATCATCATATATTACTTTTATCTTATTAGAATTTATAATATCACAGGTATGTCTTGTTCTTAAAAGTGGTGAACAAATAATCAAATCTAAATTTAAATTTTTAATTTTTTTAGATGCTTCCTGTGCTTGTTTTATTCCAATATTATTTATATCTTCATTTAATAATTTTCCATTATATATATATCTAATCTATTACTATCTGTGTTTCCATGTCTAATTACATATAACTTCATTGTTACTTTTCCTCCTTATATCATTTTTGTAAAGTGTGTATATTCCTGTAAGTAATAAAATAAAATCACCTAATACCATGAACCAACTATGGTAATAAATATAATAAGAGCCGTATAAAAGTCCTGTTGTTATTCCAGATATTCTAACTAATTTCATATTTGATTGCCATAGACAATATGATCTAATCATTGAACCAATTGTTGGTAATAGCGAAACCCACCCTGTCCATGAAAAATAACAATTTATCATAATTATTCCTTCAAAAATAAATAGTATTATTAAATATACAGATTTACTAAATTTATTTTTATTTATAAATATAAAAGTCCTTATTAAATTTATTATACTTAAAATTGCGCCTGTAAAAGCAGATATTAAAAAATCATATATTGCTTCAAAAAAGCAGTTTAATGATTGAACATATAATGATTTTTTTCTATCTTTAATACATATACTAATACACACTGCTAATAATGCTAAAATACTAAATACCATTTTTTATTTCTCCTATAATCTCTACTTTTTATTTTGTTTAGTCAACCCATGCCACCTAATATGGTATGAGTAAATATATTCTCCTTAAACAACCTCCATAAAACTTTATCATTTTTTATAAAAATAAATGTTTTTTTATCAAAAATATGCTTTTTTTTGATAGTCACTGAACAGTTGATTTTCGTCTAAATATAAGGCCCTATTTAAGTTTTAGAACGCATACACACTCAACATGATATGTATTTGGAAACATATCATATGGTGTTACTTCAACTAATTCGTAATTATTACTAAGAAGTTTTATATCCCTTGCCATAGTAATTGGATCACATGATACATATATAATTGTTTTAGGGCTAATCTTTTCTAGTATTGGAATTACTTTTTTATGTAGTCCACTACGTGGAGGATCAACAATTACTGTATCTATATTATTATTAGAAATAAAATCTAGTTTATCTTCTACTTTTCCTAAGATAAATTCTATATTTTCTACATTATTTATCTTTTTATTTATATTTGCCGATTCTATAGCGTCACTTACTACTTCTATTCCTGTAATTTTTGATACTACATCACTTATATAAATACCAATAGTACCAGTTCCACAATATAGGTCTAGGACATTTTTACTTTTCTCTTTTACTATTACGTCTTTTACCTTATCATACATTCTAGTAGAAATATCATAATTAACTTGGAAAAAACTATTTCTTTTGATGATGTATTTCTTATTTCCAATGTATGATGTAATATAATCTTTTGTAGTCATTACTTTTTCATTTATTATCAAGACATCAACTATTTCTAAAAGATTCTGATAATAAGCAATACTTCCATCTATAATAAGCATTACTTCATTTGTTTTATTTCCTACTTTTATAGTTATTTTTTCTATATCTTTTAACTCTATATATTTTTTTAAATAACTGATTAAATCATTAATAACTGGATTTAATAATAAACACCTATCTAGTTCTATTAACTCATTAGTTTTATTTTTATAAAAACCTAGTTTGTTATCTTTTACATGAAGCACTACTTTGTTACGGTAATTAAAGTTTTTAGAGAATACTATATCATTTACATCTTTATTATATTTTAGAAATTTCTTTAAGATCTCTTCTACTTTTTCTTTTTTAAACTCTTCTTGTTTTTCTTCTTTAATATGCATAAGTTGGCAACCACCGCAAACATTATAATATTTACATTTTGCTTCAGTTCTATCTTTACTGATATTACTTATTTCTTTTAATTTTGCTTCGCAATATTTTTTCTTTTCTTTTAATAAAGTAATACTTACATCTTCATCTTTTAGAGCATTTTCTATAAAGTATACTTTGCCTGAAGATCTATAAATTCCTCTTCCATAATAATCTAATTTTTCTATTTTCATTATTCTCACATCCAATTAAATTATATCAGAAAAATAAAATTAATTACATATTTTTTATAAACCTTATTCATACTAAAAATGGTGATATGTATGGAAAAAATTGTAAATGATATAAGGAAGAGATTACCAAGTAAAGATTATATTTATAAGAAGATAAAGATAGATAAGAAAGAATTGTATTTAATATTTAATGAGGTTTTATGTAGTGGTGATGAGATAAATGAATCTATTTTAAAGAGACTTACTCTTTTAAATCATAAGAATTTTGATTTAGAGAACAAACTACCTGCGAATAATATAAAGATTATAAAAAAAGATGAGATTATTTCTTATGTTAATAAAGGGTTTGTAGTTTGTTTAACGGGTGATATGATATTCGCAATTGAAGAAAAACAAAAATTAGAACGTGGTATTACTACTATTGAGAGTGAGCTATCATTAAATGGCCCAAAGGATTCTTTTTCTGAGAGTTTCAATACTAATTTAGGTTTGATTAGAAGACGAATTAAATCTGAAGATCTATGGTGGGATGAGGTAACACTTGGGAAAAGTACAGAAACTAAAGTTGGAATTTTATATATGAATAATATTGTTGATAAAGACTTAGTAGAAAAAGTTAAAGCTAGACTTAATTTAATTGATATTGATGGAATAATAGATTCTAGTTATTTAAAAGATAACTTAGAAAATAATAATAGTTTCTTTCCAACAATATCTTCTACTGAAAGACCTGATAAAGTTGCGATGAGTCTTCTTGAGGGAAAAGTGGCAATCATAGTAGATATGTCTTCTTATGTACTTATATTACCTAATTTCTTTATTGATTTTTTCCATACTGTTGATGATTATTATCAAAAATCTATTAATGTTACATTTATTCGTTGTATTAGAATTCTTGCTTTTTTTATTGCTATTTTTATACCTGCTTATTATATTGCGGTTACAACATATAACCAGAATTCTATTTTCTTATCACTACTCCTCTTATTAAAAGCACAGCGTACGGCAGTTCCTTTTCCGGCAATAGTTGAGGCATTATTTATGATAATTTCTTTTGAAATTTTAAGAGAAAGCGATCTTAGAATGTCTTCAACAACAGGTTCTGCAATATCTATTCTAGGTGGTTTAATACTTGGAGATGCTGCAGTGTCAGCGGGAATTATGTCTCCTATTATGATCATTGTAATAGCAATATCTTCAATTGCTGGTTTTGTTTTTACATCAATTGAACTTGTTAATGCAATTAGATTGTATAGGATTATTTTCCTACTACTCGCGACTGTCTTAGGAGTATATGGTATTTACTTAGGTGCTATTTATCTTTTGTATAAGTTAATTACTTTGACTAGTTTTGATAACCCTTATCTAGCACCTTTTTCCCCATTTATCAAAAATGAAATGAATGACGCTATCTATAAGAGGGATAATAAGGGAGAAAAAACTAGAAATCCGCTTCTAACTAATAATAAGAAAAGGGGCAAATATTCATGAAAAAAATTATTATTGGAATTGCATTATGTTTTTTAATATTTGGTACTAATAATTATAGTGAGTTAAATCATTTAGCAATTATTACTAATGTTGGTATAGAAAAAAATAAAGATAATTACACTGTAACATTTCAAGAAATTGTTCCTAAAAAAGAAGAAAATAAAATTATTAAAACTTACAATTATTATGAAAATAGTTCTAATAGTATTAAAAATACTTTTAAACTTTTAGAAGAAGATTTAACTAAAGAAATATATCTAGATCATTTAGAAAATATTATTATTCATTCCGATGATGATAAGATTCTTTCTGAACTTTTATCTTACTTTCAAAAAGATTTTGATCATTTTAATATTATATATACTGAAAATAATCCAAAAGATGTTATGAAGTATTCGTCTAATTATAAGTACGTTAATCATTTAATAGATAATAATACTTCGTTTAGATCTGTTAAAAAAGCAAAATTAGAAAAAAAGAAAATTAATATTCCAGTTGTAAAGTTTAAAGATAAAAAACTTATTTTTTACAAATATAAGGAGTTGAAGAAATTTGAAAGTTAAAAAAGATTTATCAATGATTGCGCTTATATTTTTTGTAACTAGATGTTTCTATAACTTATATACATTTACTAATTTAATATCATTTTTAACTATAAGTGGGATTACTTTGGTATTATTAATTATAATAAAAAAAATAAAAGGTAATTTACAAAATATTAAATTAT